>JAKSMZ010000119.1 GCA_024400355.1 Bacteroidales bacterium | reverse complement strand
GCGGGTATCGGCATCGGCCAGATGACGGTCGCCGACGCGCATGTCGCGCATCACCGTCATGTTGCTGCCATGTATCGTGAGGCCTTCGCCAATGTGAAAGGAGTTGATTTCCATGACGGCAGCATCGAAGGCTCTAATTTCTGGCTCAATACCATAATCTTAAGTCCGTCGCTGAATATCAACGGGCAGGAAAACGCATACGGCGTGGCCGTGCAAGGTGCCGTGGGTGGTGCTGCAGGTGTGGTGCATGGCGGCGGCAGTCTGCACACCGGCTGTGAGCCGAACGCCAACGTGGAGGCACTCCGCGTTTACTTGGACAAGGCCGGAATTGAGGCCCGTCCGTTGTGGAAGCCCATGCACAAGCAGCCTGTCTATGCCGAGGCAGTCGTCTATACCAATGGCGTTGAGGAAGACCTCTTCAAATGCGGTATGTGCCTGCCGAGCGGCCCGTGCGTGACCGACGACGATGTGAGATATATAGTTGAGAAAATCAAAGAAGCGATATTATAACCCGGAATTTGAAATTACATTCCATGCTGTATGCGCAGTCCGACAAATGTTATCTGAAGGAAACTAAATCGTAATTTTGTTTTTTTATTCAAAAAATCTTTCGTAATTTTGCACGTTTTTAAATTTGAAAATTCAAGGATTCAAAAATTCAAAATCAAACACAATTTAAAATATAGTATCATGGAATTACCATTTGCAGAATCATGGAAGATTAAGATGGTTGAACCCATCAGAAAAAGCACACGCGAAGAACGTGCTAAATGGTTGGAAGAAGCTCACAACAATGTGTTCATGCTCAAGTCTGACCACGTTTACATCGACTTGCTGACAGACTCTGGCACAGGCGCGATGAGCGACCGCCAGTGGTCGGCAATGATGATGGGCGATGAGAGCTACGGCGGTGCCCGCAGCTTCTATCACATGAAAGACACCATCACCGAGATCACAGGCTTCAACTACGTCATCCCGACCCACCAGGGCCGCGCTGCCGAGAACGTGCTGTTCTCATACCTCGTGAAACCTGGTATGGTTGTCCCTGGCAACGCACACTTCGACACAACAAAAGGTCACATTGAGAGCCGTAAGGCATTTGCCATCGACGTCACAATCCCGGAGGCGAAAGACACCCAGCTCGAACTGCCATTCAAGGGCAACGTCAGCCTCGAACTCCTTGAGAAAGTCTTGAAAGAGAACAAAGGTAAGGTGCCGTTCATGGTCCTCACCGTCACCAACAACACAGTCGGCGGCCAGCCGGTCAGCATGAAGAACATCCGCGAGACCTGCGAACTATGCCACAAATACGGCGTGCCGGTCAACATGGACAGCGCACGTTTCGTTGAGAACGCCTATTTCATCAAGACGCGCGAAGAAGGTTATGCCGACAAGACTATCGCCGAAATCGCGAAAGAGATGTTCAGCTACGCCGACAGCATGACGATGAGCGCGAAGAAAGACGGTCTCGTCAACATGGGCGGTTTCATCGCCACCAACAAGAAAGAATGGTACGAAGGTGCCAAGCTGTTCTGCATCCCGTTTGAGGGCTTCCTCACATACGGCGGCATGAACGGCCGTGACATGGACGCACTTGCAGTCGGTCTGAAGGAAAACTGCGAGTTCGACATGGTCGAGACACGTATCAAACAGGTGAAATACCTCGCCGACAAACTCGATGAATACGGCATCCCTTACCAGCGTCCTGCCGGCGGTCACGCCATCTTCGTCGATGCCGACAAGATCTTGGTCAACGTGCCTAAGGAAGAGTTCCCGGCCCAGACACTGACATGCGAGCTTTATCTCGAAGCCGGTATCCGCGCCTGCGAGATCGGCTACATGCTCGCCGACCGTGACCCGGTCACACGTGAGAACCGTTTTGGTGGCCTCGACTTCGTGCGCCTCTGCATCCCGCGCCGTGTCTATACAAACAACCACATGGACGTCATCGCAGCAGCCCTGAAGAACGTCTATGACCGCCGCGACACCATCACTCACGGTGTCCGCATCACCTGGGAAGCCGAACTCATGCGTCACTTCACAGTGCAGCTTGAAAGAATCAAATAAAGAGCAGAGATGAGAGAGTAGAGTTAAGAGAGCCGTAAGGTTTTCTCTTAACTCTGCTCGGTGCTCTCTTAACCAAAAATTATGGCATTAAGCTTGATATTCATCATCGCCCTCACTTTCTGCGTTGAAACGGCTTCGACGGCTTTCAACGTGGAAGCGAAAAACAAGTGGGGACGTAATTCCTTGTTTGTGTGCGCCTTGGCATTCGGACAAGGTTTTTTTTATTTTCTCGGCGGATTGCTCGGAAGCACTTTCATGCCGAAATTCGACAGCATCGCAAAAATCGTGGTGCTCGTCTTGTGTTTCATGATTGCCTTCAGGACAATCACAGACACGCTGAAAATCAAAAGCGGTAAGAACCTTTTTTTGATTGACAAGAAAAAACATCTTCTGATTCTCGCCATCGCATTGGGAATCAACCCTTTCATCGCCGGACTGATGTCAAATGAAGCATTCTTGCCATTGCTCGGCGACATGACACCGATGTATATATTCGGTTGCGGAATCATTTGGGGATTGATCGGAATTGGAACGAAATTTTCACAAATCAAGCTGTTAATCAATAGCTTGGGTAATGTATTGGCTGCCTTGGCAATACTGACAGTCGGAATAGTTACGTTGTTTTAAATTGAAAACGAGATTCATTTGTAATGAAAAAGATATACTTCTTTGTTTTGTTTGTCATTTGCTTTTTTGCGCTTGACGCACAGCCTGCCGGTTATTATAATTCAGCCGACGGCAAGACTGGAAACGCTTTGAAAACGGCTCTTCATAATATCATCAAAAATGATAATCATGTGAGTTACAAGGAGTTGCTGAACGCATACAGACAGACCGACATGAAACCGAACGGAAAAGTCTGGGACATTTATTCGGATGTGCCGGGCGGAAATCCGCCTTATCAGTACGATTTCGGCGAGAACTGCGGCAACTACAGCGGCGAGGGCGACTGCTACAACCGCGAACATCTCTGGGCGCAGTCGTGGACCAACGATGACAGCTATCACAAAACTGATATTTTGCACGTCATCCCGACCGACGGCTATGTGAACGGGAAACGAGGCAACTACGCTTTCGGCGAGGTGAAAAACGCCGAGTGGACTTCCGAAAACGGCTCGAAGTTGGGAAAATGTAAGACATCGGGCTTCAGCGGAACTGTCTTTGAACCAATCGACGAGTACAAAGGCGACATCGCACGCACGCTTATGTACGTGAGTGTCAGGTATTTCCAGGAAGACGGCAGCTGGAAAACGTC
>JAKSMZ010000118.1 GCA_024400355.1 Bacteroidales bacterium | reverse complement strand
GCGGCGATGAGATGGACCGCCTTGTTGCTCTTGGCGTTGGCGATGTTCTGCGCCTACATTTTCATGGACATCTTGTCACCTATCAAGGACCTCATGATGCTCGCGCCAGAACACGGCGGACGTCTTTGGGACTCAACGGCCTTCGGCACCATGCAGGGTGCTGAGACATTCCTCAACGTGTTCGTGTTCTTCCTTATCTTCGCAGGTATCATCCTCGACAAGATGGGAGTCCGTTTCACTGCGATCCTTTCAGGCGGCGTGATGCTTTTCGGTGCCTTGATTGAATATTACGCAATTTCAAAGGCTTTCATGGGCAGCAGCCTTGAGGCCTGGTTCACAAACAACCTCAACTACATCCCATTGTTCGACGAACTCGGTGTCTCGCCGTTCTACAGAGGCATGCCTGCATCAGCCAAGCTGGCGGCTGTCGGTTTCATGTTCTTCGGCTGCGGCGCTGAGATGGGTGGCATCACGGTGTCACGTGGTATCGTGAAATGGTTCAAGGGCCGTGAGACAGCTTTGGCGATGGGTTCGGAGATGGCATTGGCACGTCTCGGCGTCGCTACCTGCATGATCTTCTCACCTTTCTTCGCGAAGCTCGGCGGCGAGATTGAGGTTTCACGTTCAGTGGCATTCGGCGTGGTGCTTCTCTGCATCGCATTGATAATGTTCATCGTTTATTTCTTCATGGATAAGAAACTCGATGCTCAGACCGGCGAGGCTGAAGAAAAAGACGATCCGTTCAAAGTGTCAGACATCGGCAAGATCCTCTCAAGCCTCGGATTCTGGCTCGTCGCCCTTCTCTGCGTGCTTTACTATTCAGCAATCTTCCCGTTCCAGAAATACGCCGTCAACATGCTTCAGTGCAACCTCACGCTAACACCAGGTGAAGGCTTCTGGGCAAGCAACGCCGTCACCATAATACAGTATATCATCATGCTCGTCGTGGCAGCCGGCGCATTCGCAAGCAATTTCTCGAAAAAGAAACCGATGAAGATCGGTCTCATGGCATTAGCCATCGTCGCCCTTGTGGTTTACTGTTACATGGGCTATATGCGCGGTACAGCAGAGACAATCTTTGCAGTGTTCCCGCTGCTCGCAGTCGCCATCACACCTATCCTCGGCAACGCCGTTGACCACAAAGGCAAGGCAGCCACGATGTTGATGGTCGGTTCACTGCTCCTCATCCTCTGCCACCTGACATTCGCCTTCATCCTGCCGATGTTCAAGGACAACGCTGTCGGCGGTGTCATCGTTGCATACGTCACGATCCTCGTCCTCGGCGCGTCATTCTCACTCGTACCGGCGGCATTGTGGCCGAGCGTCCCGAAGCTCGTTGACGAGAAGATCATCGGTTCAGCCTACGCACTCATCTTCTGGATCCAGAACATCGGTCTGTGGCTGTTCCCGCTGCTCATCGGCAAGGTCCTCGACAACAGCAACAGAGACCTCGTGAACGCGGTCGCCAGCGGCGAGATCACTCCGGAAGTAGCCTCTGTGTCATACAACTATACCGCCCCGTTAATCATGCTCGCCTGCCTCGGCATCGCGGCACTCATCATCGGAGTCATCCTCAAGGCTGTTGACAAGAAGAAACACCTCGGACTCGAAGAGCCTAACATCAAGTAAACAAGTCACGCAGATTTTGCGCAGATACCAACAAAACAGGACGGTCATCGTGGCCGTCCTGTTTTATTTTAATCTGAAATTCCGCCTGCAACTGGGTTACAAATCTCAAAAAAGTCACGCATATTACTACACGTTTCCGGAATAATGTGTATCTTTGCGACCGAATTTAATGAAAAATAATTCAGCCATGGCATCAATAGTAACACTGACAGTTGACCTCAGGAGCGCAAGGGCGCGAAGCTTCGCCGACTACGCCCGCACACTTGACTTTGTGACCGTCGAGGAAAAAGAAACAGATCCGCTCGTGAAAGAAATAGCCCGCACATACGCCGGAGTGAAAAACGGGAAAATCAAGACACAACCTATCGAAAATCTGCTTGGCGAATTATGACATATCAGATTAGAAGCACACCTATGTTCGACAGGCAATTCAAGGCCTTGTACAAGAAATACCCGTCACTGAAAAGCGATGTGGCAAAACTTTTTGTAGAAATACAGAACAACCCGAAAATCGGCACGCTGCTGTTTGATGATGTTTACAAGGTCAGAATGTCAATAACCTCAAAAAACAAGGGCAAGAGCGGCGGTGCGCGAGTAATATATTTCAATATGTTTGCAAAAAAAGCCGACAACGATACTATCATCGCGCTGTCAATATACGACAAAAGCGAGCACGAATCAATCACCGACAAACAAATTCTCGATGCTTTGAGAAATGCTTGAAACCTTTCATTAACCAGATTACCCCTCAGAAAAATTCCCCTACACAATTTGTGATGTCATTATCACACGTTTCCGGAATAATGTGTATCTTTGCAGCGTGAAAATAAAGAATAGCACAATGGTTACAATGACGGTACACTATGATGAGAGAAACAAAGACGCACAGTTTCTTGCAAATATCATCAGATCAGTATCTTACATGAGAGTCGAAGATGTAAAAAAAACAAAGAAGAACAGTCTCGACAGGTCTCTTGACGACCTGAAGGCGGGAAGAGTGTTTGAAGCAAAAGACGGCAAGGATTTATTAGAACAATGCTTGAATAAGTAATGTACAGGGTAATATTCACCGGCGAATTTAAAAAGAACGTCAAAGCTGTCGCCAAAAGAGGATATGACATGAATCTCCTTTCAGAAACAATCGACATTCTGAAAGAAAAAGGCGATTTGCCAAAGAAATACAAAAAACACATGCTTACTGGCAATTACAAGGGGCTTTTTGAGTGTCATATAAGACCGGACTGGCTGCTTATCCGGAAGCAAGAGGAAGACAAGCTAATCCTGCAATTTACCAATACCGGCACACATTCAGATCTCTTCAAATAGCGGATCTCCCACCACGGAAACTCCAGCTTTTTCATGTTCAGGACCGCGATGTCCCTTCCTTTATCGTCTCAACAAGATGCGGGTCGGCGTGCTGCATCACGGTAAGCGGGTCGATGCCCGACTTCAGCAACTCATTGATGCCGGTGTCCTTCAGCTCGCCGGTGACGGCCTTGAATGTTGTCATTTCCCCTTTTGATTTTTGTGAAACATTTGGTAAACAAATTCGCCGTAAAAGCGTTTCAAATGCAAATAAAGCCGTTTTTTATTCCATCGCTAACCGGCGGAATGGAAATAAAAAAGGCTGACTCTCAACGAGTTAGCCTTGTGGAAACTAATGGACTCGAACCATTGACCCCTTGCTTGTAAGGCAAGTGCTCTG
>JAKSMZ010000117.1 GCA_024400355.1 Bacteroidales bacterium | reverse complement strand
ATGTCGTGCAGAGTGTAAACGCCAGGTTCGGTTATCTCGGGGATTTCGTCAATCCAGTTGCCATACATGTATTTCATGTACGCGCCCATGTGCTGCGGCGGCGTGGCGTTGCTCTGCATCAGATCCCATTTGCCGACGGGTGTCGGGCCGGTATAGCTGTAATGGTACAGGTCGGGTGCGCCCAACGAGTGGTTCATCTCATGGCACATGGTCGAGGTGTTGTAATTATTGACGGCATCCGCTAACTGGAAGTTGAACGTCCAGACCCTTTTACCGTTGATATATACTTCCCTCGTATATAAGCTCCATTGATGCGGCCACAAAAGACTGCTCCACGCGCCGACATTACCTCTCACCACAAAACACACATTGTCAACATAACCATCCATGTTGTAATCGACATTCAAATCGTCAGGGATCATGTTGTTGGCATTGATGTAATTGACAGCCCTTTCCAACAGTGCGTGTTCTCTCTCGGTCCGCTCATCATCACCATTGTAGCCGTTAGGGTTCGTCGCCGCATTGTAAGGCTGGAAAAAACTCCTGTTATACGTGTCCTGATACGAGAGGATATTTTCTCCGTCCGGTGCCGGATAGAACGTGGTCGGGATGTTTATCTGATTGTACGAAACCTCCTTGAAATAGCTCTGCATCGATACTCCTGACTGGTTTTCATTGAACATATTGTTCACCGAGCTGAAAGTATTTTCAAACTCACCATCATCGGCGAAACGTATGAAAATCACTAAGTTGTTAAGAGTGCCGTGGTTCGTGTCTCTGTTCCTTACCTCAGGCTTCCGCAGATGTTCGGGCACGTCCCAGGCCTTACGCTTCTCCATGCGTTTCTCCGGCGGGATGTTGAGATACGGTTTCAAGCGGCCTGCGGGGTTTGAACGGCCGGCTACCAAATCGGTCGGCACGAGTTCGCCATCCTGCAAATCAGCATAGACATAAAAACCGTTTGCATGGTCTTGAATAATAGTAAATCCTTGTGCATCATGGAGATAGTTGTAAAACTCATCGCCCGATGCGAAACATTCCAATTTGGTGCCATCCGGCTGGGTTAATGTCATCGGCACATTTTCAAGATAAGCGGCTTTTGCAAAAAACGAAAAACCGAACATTACGATAAAAAATAAAGTTCTTTTCATATATTTTTTTTTAATCCTTTTTCAAAATTTAATTGCAAAGTCTTTCAATGACTTCTCTATTTTTCAGAAACTCTTTAAGGAGTTTCTCTTTGTTTCGGTGTTCAAAATCTTCAAAATATTTCATCAATCTTCGCCTTTGAGTTTGTCAAGTATTCTGCGTTCTTTCTTCGTCGGGCGCCCCGCCCCTTTCTCACGGAACTCGGTCTTGTAGGCGTGCATGAACTCGATGCGTTCGTATTCCTCCGCCGGCGTCCTGTCGGCATAGATGTCAGGAACGTCTTTCGGCGATATCCTGCTCTTCGGGATGTCCAGCACCTCCACGACCTTATGCAGCTGCCCGAGTTGCACCGCAATGACCTCGCCGACTCTGATGTCATGCGACGGTTTCACCGACACGTCGTTGACCTTCACTTTGCCGCCCTTACAGGCATCAGCCGCCATGGTGCGAGTCTTGAAAAGACGCGCACACCACAGCCATTTGTCTATCCTCAGTTCGTCCATGATTCAGGTGATTAGGTGTTAGGTAATTAGGAGTTTAAGGTGTTTAGGAGTTTTAGGTCCTAAATTCCTCAAACTCCTTAAACTTCTCAAACTCCTAACAACTATTTTTCTCTGAAAAATAGTTGTATCGGCACTCCGTGGAAGTCCCACAGGCTCCTGATCTTATTCTCAAGATAACGGACATACGGTTCCTTGACGTCTTTCGGCAGGTTGCAGAAGAAGATGAACTGCGGTGTCGGGCTCTTGAGTTGTGTTATATATTTGATTTTCAGGAATCTGCCACGTGACGCTATCTGTGGAGGCTGCGAGTTGATGATCTCAAGCATCGTGTCGTTCAGCTCGCGCACCGGCACCTTGCGCTCACGGTTTTCATAGACCTCATGCAGTGTCTCAAGCACCTTGAACGTCCTCTGCCTGTTGATGGCCGAAGTGAAGATTATCGGGTAGTCAACGAAAGGAGCTGTCTTGGCTCGTATCTCGTTCTCAAACTGGAGGTGTGTGTTGGAGTCTTTCTCTATCAGGTCCCATTTGTTGACGACCATGACGAGGCCTTTCTTGTTTTTCTCGATGAGGCGGAGTATGTTCATGTCCTGTGACTCGAAGCCCTGCGTCGCGTCCAATATCAGCACGGCGACGTCGCATTCCTCGATGGCGCGGATGGAACGCATCACGGAATAGAACTCGATGTTCTCATATACCTTCGATTTCTTGCGCAGGCCGGCGGTGTCAACGAGCATGAAATCCATGCCGAAGGCGTTGAAACGCGTGTTGTTCGTGTCGCGTGTCGTGCCGGCGATGTCGGTCACGATATGCCGTTCCTGTCCGAGGAACGCGTTGATCATCGACGACTTGCCGACATTCGGGCGTCCCACCACAGTGAACCTCGGTAGTCCGGAATAGTCTTCCGTCGTGTCCTGCGGCAGATATTTTATCACTTCATCGAGAAGCTCGCCGGTGCCTGTGCCGGTCATTGCCGAGAACGGGAAAATCTCGCCGAGGCCGAGGGCGTAGAACTCTGCAGACTGCCCGAACTTGCACGGGATGTCGGTCTTGTTGACCGCGAGTACCACGTGCTTCTTGCATTTGCGCAAGATGACCGCGACATCCTCGTCAAGCACGTGTACGCCTTCCTGACCGTCAACGACGAAGATGATGACATCAGCCTCATCAATGGCGAGGTCAACCTGTTTCCTGATCTCTTCCTCAAAAATATCTTCAGAACCAACGACATAACCGCCGGTGTCGATCACCGTGAACGTCTTGCCGCACCAGTCGCTGTGGCCGTAATGACGGTCGCGCGTGACACCGCTCGTGGCCTCCACGATGGCCTGACGCGACTGCACCAAACGGTTGAACAATGTCGATTTTCCGACATTCGGTCTTCCTACTATTGCTACTATATTGCTCATATTCAATTAATTTTTTCAAAAAACAAAATCCGTTGCATCATTTCACGAAATAATTCCGTGGCTACGGATATGGAACCGCTACGCGGTTCTCTCACCTATTCACCTATTCACCTAATCTCCTAATTACCTACTCACGCTTCGTACCCGAAATGTCTCAGCTCATTCTCATTATCTCTCCAATCCTTGTCAACCTTCACGTTGAGATCGAGGAACACCTTCTTTCCGACGAACTCCTCGATGTCGGCGCGTGACTGTATGCCGACTTTCTTGATTGCGC
>JAKSMZ010000116.1 GCA_024400355.1 Bacteroidales bacterium | reverse complement strand
AAGGCATTCAGTGACAAACTGTTATTCGAAAACCTCTCCTTCGGTATCGAGAAAGGCGACAAGACCGCTTTGATCGCCGCCAACGGCACCGGCAAAAGCACAATGATGCGTATCCTCGTCGGGAAAGAGGAAGCCGACGGCGGGAAAATCGCTTTCAACGAAGGCGTTCGTGTCGGCTATCTCGAACAGCTTCCGCAATTCGACCCGAATCTCACCATCGAAGACGTCATCTCAACAGGTCACACCGACATCATGCGCGTCATCAGAAACTACGAGGAAGCACTTGTGAATCAGACGAATCTTGAGAAGGCGATGGCGGCGATGGACGCAAACCAGGCGTGGGACTACGAGCTTCGTCTGAAACAGCTTCTCTCTACCTTTGAAATCAACGACTTGAGCCAGAAAGTCGGGACGCTTTCAGGTGGTCAGGTGAAACGCCTCGCCCTCGCCATGGTGCTTCTCGATGACCCCGACATGCTTTTCTTGGACGAACCGACAAACCACCTCGACATGCAGATGGTGGAATGGCTCGAAAACTACCTCACGCAGTCGAACGTCACGCTTTTCATGGTCACTCACGACCGCTATTTCCTTGACAGAGTGTGCAATAAGATTCTGGAGATGTATCACGGGGTTGTCTATACGCACAACGGAAATTTCGATTATTACGTCAGGAAAAGCCGCGAGCGCGAGGAGAACAAGCGCATCGCCGCCGAGAAAGCCGGGCAGATGGTGAAACATGAACTCGAATGGATCCGCGCCACGCCGCAGGCCCGCACCGGCAAGGCCCGCGCCCGCATCGATGCGTTCTACGACCTCAAGGAGAAAGCCAAGATGATCCGCGACCACACCGAGATTCAGTTCGGCGTAGATATGCAACGCCTCGGCGGAAAGATTCTTGAAATGCACGATGTTACGAAAAAATACAATAACACATTTATCCTCAAAGACTTCGATTATATCTTCAAACGCGGCGAACGCATCGGAATCGTCGGGAAAAACGGTATCGGGAAATCCACGTTTCTGAATATGATCACCGGCAACGAACCCTGTGACTCCGGGACGATAACCACCGGACAGACCGTCGTTTACGGCTATTATACCCAAGGCGGCATCAAGTTCGATGAAAACATGACAGTGCTCGACACGATCCGCAACATCGCCGAGGTCGTCCATTACGGGAAGGACTGCGTATATACCGCCGACAAGCTCCTGGCGCATTTCATGTTCCCTTACACCATGCACCGACAGCCCGTCTCGCTGCTGAGCGGCGGCGAGAAACGGAGACTTTATCTGCTCACGATTCTGATGAGCAACCCGAACTTCCTTATCCTCGACGAACCGACCAACGACCTGGACATCTTGACGTTGCAGAAGCTTGAGGATTTTCTCAAAGACTATAAAGGCTGCCTGATTGTCGTCTCGCACGACCGCTATTTCCTCGACCAGACCGTTGACCAGCTCTTCGTCTTTGAAGGCGATGGCAAGGTGAAGGGCTTCATGGGGAATTATTCGCAATACCACGAGTGGCTCGTTGAAAAATCAAAAGAAGAACATAAGATTCAGGCGGCGGCGAAATCCGACACCCGCGGAAACCGCCCTTCCGCGACCGAACGCAGCAGGAAACGCTCGTTCAAGGAACAGAAAGAATACGAACAGCTCGCCATCGACATTGAAAACCTCGAAAACGAAAAGAAGGAACTGACATTAGAACTCGAAAATCAGACTGATTATCAACAGATTGACAAAATCGGGAAACGCTTGAACGAAATAAACGGCTTGCTTGACGAGAAAGAGTTGAGATGGCTGGAATTGGATGAAATATAAGAATCATAGTAATAATCAAAATTTTGAGACATGGAAAATCAAAACAAAGGCGACATTGTAATCTATCAGACTAATGACGGACTTACGAAAATAGACGTTAAATTTGAAGATGAAACGGTCTGGCTTACGCAAGAACAGATGGCTGAATTATTTCAACGTGATAAATCTGTAATAACGCGTCATATACAAAATGTTTACAAAGAGGGGGAATTGTTACGGGAAAGTACAAGTGCAAAATTTGCATTCGTACCTGACACACGAGAACGAAGCTATGAGATTACATACTATAATCTTGACGTAATTATCTCGGTTGGTTATCGTGTGAAGTCTCTTCGTGGAACGCAATTTCGTCAATGGGCAACTCAACGTATTCATGAGTATCTGATTAAAGGCTTTACACTTGACGATCAGCGACTTAAAGGTAATGCTGGCGGAAATTATTGGTACGAATTATTGAATCGTATCCGCGATATCCGTTCATCGGAGAAAGTGCTTTACCGTCAGGTTCTCGACCTCTATGCCACAAGTGTCGATTACAACCCAAAGGCTGATGAGTCAATTAAATTTTTCAAAATTGTACAAAACAAATTGCACTTTGCAGTGCACGGACACACGGCTGCCGAGTTGATTTATGAACGCGCCTGCGCCGAGAAACCTTTTATGGGACTTCTTTCATTTTCTGGCGGTTATCCAACTAAAAAAGACATATCGGTTGCGAAAAATTATCTTTCTGAAAACGAACTCAAAATACTGAATAACCTCGTATCGGGATATTTTGATTTGGCTGAAATCAACGCCATTGAGCACAAGCCGATGTATATGCGCGACTACATTAAACAGCTTGACACCATTCTTTCTTCAAGTGGAAGACAGTTGCTCTCTGATTCGGGTGACATAAGCCACGCTGATGCCATGAGAAAAGCCAATGAGGAATATAAAAAGTTCATAGCCAATAATTTAAGCCCCGTTGAAGAAGCATACTTGCAAACGATCAACGATGTGGCGAAATTAGCCAAGAAAAATAGTAAGGGAAACAAATAAAATAACTATGGAAGAACTACAGAGATTTTTACAGACAATCAACGAAAACGGAATGTTGTGGCTCCTTGAAGCCAAACCTGGTCTTTTTGCGATGCTCGAAGACGGAAGCGAGAACTCTTACGTCGCGGTTTACGCCACCGAAGACGACGCGAAAGCCAGCATCTGCGACGACTGGTCCGACTACACCGTCGCTAACATGAGCCTCGCCGAGTTCATCGGCTGGACACGCGAACTCGATGAGGACAAAATCGGAATCGCGGTGCCGGCGGGTCCCGAAGGACAGATTCTGCCGATACCTTCAAAGATAATGCGTCAGATGCTCGGCGGCCAGGACAAGTCCGACAAAGAGCTGGTAGGCGAAGAGTTCTACGACGAGGACTGGGCTGAACCGATGCCGGAAGACTGGGAAGATGAAGATGAGAGATAAGAGATAAAAGATGAGAGAGGCTGGCGCACAATGTTAATGGTGGTGAGGAATCTCACGT
>JAKSMZ010000115.1 GCA_024400355.1 Bacteroidales bacterium | reverse complement strand
GCGCCCGCAATGATGGTGACCTTCATATTGAATGTTTATTCGTAAAATAAAAATGACTACAGTCTTCCGTCCACTGTCTCTCTGTTCAGGAATCCCTTCACGTCGTAGATGACATGATGTTCTTTCACCAGCTTGGTGACATCGAGGCTGGCGAACTCTCTGTGCGACACGGCGAGGATCACTGCGTCGAACTGTTCTTTCGGCAGCTCGTTGGTTATGTCGATGTCGTATTCGCGTTTCGCGATTGCCGGGTTTGCCCACGGGTCGTAGATGTTGAGGTTGAGGTTGTATTCTTTCAACGCCTTCACGATGTCGGCGACCTTTGTGTTACGGCAGTCGGGGCAGTTCTCTTTAAAGGTGAAGCCTAATATCAATATGTGTGAGTTGAGAACCTGAATGCCTTTCTTGAGCATCAGTTTGATGGTCTGGTCGGCGACGTAAGCTCCCATTCCGTCGTTCATCCTGCGGCCGGCGAGGATTATCTCAGGGTTGTAGCCGTATGTCATGGCGCACTGTGCGAGGTAATACGGGTCAACGCCGATGCAGTGTCCGCCCACGAGACCCGGCTTGAACGGAAGGAAGTTCCATTTCGTCGCTGCGGCTTCAAGGACGTCGTTGGTGTCGATGCCCATCTTGGTGAAGATCTTCGACAGCTCATTGACGAAAGCGATGTTGATGTCGCGCTGTGAGTTCTCTATGACCTTTGCAGCTTCTGCGACTTTCATTGAAGGAGCGAGGTGTGTGCCGGCAACGATGACTGAAGAATAGACCTCATTCACGAGCTTGCCGATTTCAGGTGTCGAGCCTGATGTCACTTTCTTAATCTTCTCAACGGTGTGAAGTTTGTCACCAGGGTTGATACGCTCCGGCGAGTAGCCCGCGAAGAAATCGACGTTGAACTTCAAGCCTGAGACCTTTTCGACCACCGGAATGCATTCATCTTCCGTCACGCCAGGATAAACCGTTGATTCATAGACCACGATGTCGCCTTTTGAGATAACCTTTCCTACTGTCGTGCTTGCGCCATAAAGCGGTGTGAGGTCAGGGTTGTTGTGTTCATCAACAGGTGTCGGGACGGCAACGACGTAGAAATTGCAGTCTTTGATTTTTTCAATATCCGCCGTGCACACAAAACCGTGGTTATTGATAGCGTCCTGAAGGATGTCGTCAGCGACCTCGAGAGTCGCATCATGTCCGGCCATCAGAGCCTCGCAGCGTTTTGCATTCATGTCGAAACCGACAGTCTGGTATTTTGTTGAGAAAAGTCTTGCAAGTGGGAGACCTACATATCCGAGGCCTACGACACAGATTTTTATGTCTTTATTCATAGGATTTGTATTTGTTTCGATTATTATTTGTTTCAATTACAGATTATTCTTGTACCATTCAATCGCCTCATTCAGACCTTTCGCGAAGTCGTATTCCGGGTCATAGCCCAAAATTCGTTTTGCCTTGCTGATGTCAGCGTTGGAATGTTTGATGTCGCCCGGACGGTCGGGGCCAAATTTCGGTTCAATGTCCTTACCTAATGCTTTCGTTAAATCGTAATAAATATCAATGAGATACTCGCGTCCGCCATACGCCACATTGAACACCTCGCCTGCTGCTTCATCAGGAGCGAGACAAGCCTTGAGATTTGCTTCGACAACATTTTCGATATACGTGAAGTCGCGGCTCTGCCTGCCGTCGCCGTTAATCGTTGGCTGTTCATCGTTCAGAAGCATCTTGATGAATTTTGGAAGGACTGCCGCGTATGCTCCATTCGGGTCCTGACGTCTGCCGAAGACATTGAAATATCTCAACCCAATGGTTTTCAATCCGTAATGACTTGAATATTGCTTCGCCCATTCTTCACCACAACGTTTTGTCAGCGCATACGGACTCAAGAGATTGCCTTCGACGCCTTCAGTCTTCGGCAGATGAGCCTCATCACCATACACTGAGCTCGACGAGGCATAGACGAAAGTCTTCACTCCATTACGGCGTGCCGCTTCCATCATATTGAGAGTCCCCTGAATATTGTTGGCGCAATAGAAAAGGGGCATCTCGACACTCCTTGGAACGCTTCCCCAGGCTGCTTCATTGAGCACGTAATCTATTCCTTCACAAGCCTTCATGCAAGTATCAAGATCCTTAATGTCTCCCTTGATAAATTCATAGTCAGGATTGCCGAGAAATAAATCCACATTAGCCTGCTTGCCGGTTGAGAGGTCATCGAGGCAACGGACCTTATATCCGAGGTTAAGGATTGCCTCGCACAAATTTGAGCCAATGAAACCTGCTCCGCCGGTAACGAGGAATTTGGTTCCTGCGGAAAATTTAAGATGTTTATACGACATAAGTTACTGATGTATATTCTTTTTAGTTGTCATTCATTTCTCGCGTCGACTATCTCTCTGCCCTCATCGGGTTCTCCAAGAAGTCTTTATACGACAATCTGATTCCCTCTTCCAGCTCGGTCTTATACTCCCATCCAAGCTTCTTCGCCTTGCTGACATCTAAAAGCTTCCTCGGAGTGCCGTTGGGTCTTGTGGTGTCCCAAAGTATCTTTCCCTCATAACCCACAACACGTGCAACGAGTTCGGTCAAGGCTTTAATTGTCAATTCTTTTCCCGTGCCGGCGTTGACTGTCTCATTGCCACTGTAGTTGTTCATCAGGAAAACACAGAGGTTGGCGAGGTCATCAACATAGAGGAACTCCCTTAAAGGTGAGCCGTCGCCCCAACAGGTCACTTCCTTCAAGCCGGCTACTTTCGCCTCGTGGAATCTTCTTATCAGTGCCGGAAGCACGTGCGAGTGTTCGGGATGGTAGTTGTCGTTCGGGCCGTAGAGGTTTGTCGGCATGACAGATATATAATCCGTTCCGTACTGGCGGTTGAGGAATTCGCAGTACTTCAGTCCAGAGATCTTAGCCAAGGCGTAGGCCTCGTTGGTCTTCTCCAGCTCTGAAGTCAGCAGGCATGATTCCGGCATCGGCTGCGGAGCCATCCGCGGGTAGATGCAGGATGAGCCGAGAAATTCCAGTTTCCTGCAGCCGTTCTTCCATGCGGAGTGGATGACGTTCATTTCGAGTATCATGTTGTCGTACATGAAATCGGCGAGGGCACTCTGGTTGGCGATGATGCCTCCCACCTTTGCGGCGGCGAGGAAGACGTATTCTGGTTTTTCCTCGGCGAAGAACTGTTCCACCTGATCCTGTCTTGTCAGGTCAAGTTCCTTGTGTGTTCTTGTTATTATGTTGGTGTAGCCCTGCTTCTGCAGTTCGCGTACGATGGCAGAGCCTACCATTCCGCGATGCCCTGCCACGAATATTTTACTGTTCTTTTCCATTATTTGTATTTTATTTTGCTCCGCAAAAGAAATCTGTCAATAATCCTCTTAAAATCT
>JAKSMZ010000114.1 GCA_024400355.1 Bacteroidales bacterium | reverse complement strand
AGCGAGTCGGCGATGCCGTTCATCGGGATGATGATGTTCTGGTCGGCGGCTTCCACCCATTGCTCGGAGATGCCAGTCGCCTCCGTACCCATCACGATGGCCGAGGCTTTTTTGAAATCGGCGTCAAGGTAGTCGATGGAGGCTTTCAGATATGTGCAATAGATCGTTATATCGTTGTCTTTCAGCCATTTGATACATTTTTCCGAAGAACATGCGAACAATGGCACGGAGAATATGGCGCCAACGCTCGCCCTCACCGCATTCGGGTTGAACAGGTCTGTCCTTTGGTCGGCGATGATGACGGCATCAACGCCGGCAGCGTCGGCGGTACGCATCACGGCACCGAGGTTGCCTGGTTTCTCTACGGTCTCAAGGACGATGATGAGCGGGTTCTTTCTCTTCGGCTTGAACGACTGCAGGTCGGCGTATCTCGGAACCGCGACAGCCAAAAGCCCGTCGCTGCCTTCACGGTATGCTATCTTGTCGAAGACATCAACACTCACTTCCTCAACGCTGTGTGCCGGAATGGCGGCTCCGTCTTTCGCTATCTCAGGACATATAAATAAGGTGTCAACTTCAAAACCACACGCCACCGCACGCTCGATCTCACGGCGACCCTCAATCAATATGCGGTTCTGCTCGCGACGCTCGGAGGCTTTCTCCAACTTTATGATGTTCTTTATTTTAGGGTTCGTCTTGCTTGTGATCATGAGTTGTTAGTTGTTAGTTGTTAGTTGTTAGTTGTTAGTCGTTAGTTGTTAGAGTTTGGTTTTGTTCCTTTTATTTGTGAGAGCACCAAGCCGCCGACAACTAATATTATGCCGATGATTTTCTGTGTCGTAAGCTCTTCGTTTATAATGAAATAACTGAAAATAGCCGTAAAGACCGGAATCAGGTTGGTATAGACATTCGCCTTCGATGCGCCGAGTTTGCTGTAAGCGAATGCCCATAGCGCGTACGCGATTGCACTGCAAAACACGCCGAGACATACCAGCGGGACGATGTAATCACGCACGTTGCCGAAATCCGACGGCTCAAACTGCTCCATTATTATTACTAAAGGTATGAAATAAATCATCCCGATGATGTTCTGCATCCATGTGATTGTCAATGGCTTGTAGAGCTTTGTCAATTTTATCAGAGCTATCGAATAGCCAACGGCGACGAGCACTGTTATGCAAAGGAAAATGATGCCTTTAGGCGATGCCGTCAGCTCTAAGTTCTTGTTCAACAGCATCGTCACGACACCGAAAAACGAAACGAACAGTCCGACGACGTTCATCGGAGTCATCTTTTCCTTGAGGAAAATACTCGCTGCTATTGGCGTCACCAACGGAATCATGGCCACTATCGCTGAGCCGATGATAGGGGAGGTGTTTTTCAGGCCGTAGCCTTCGAAGATGAAATACAGAAAAGGCTCGAATAACGCGGCGAGGGCGAACAGACGCAGGTGCTTCCTGTCGATTTTTTCGTTCAGACGGAAGATGAAAAGTATCGCCGAGAAAAAGACCGTGGCGACGACCAAACGTAAGAATATCGTGGCGGTCGGGTTGAGATTCTGATACACCTGTGTTGACCAGATGAATGACAACCCCCACACAATCATTGCGATGACACCGCAAAGATGAACTATGTAACCTTTGTTTTTCATGCCGCAAAAATACTGTTTTTTTTCGGTGAAAATTTTCTTTGCATGAAATAAAATTTGTGTAACTTTGCCACCCATAAATAAATGTTTGGAAACATGAGAAATATTATCGCAGTTTTTTTGACTTCAATGGCTCTGCTTTCGTCGTGCAAGGGCGACCGCGGACCGGCCGGCCCCGCTGGTCAGGACGGCAATGCAAATGTTCAGTCAGCAACAATCGAGACAAAGTTTTCCGACTGGGACTGGAGTGATGAGGCGATGAATTGGGCCATAGCCTTCGATTGGGATGCAATCGACATGGATATGGTCGATTACGGCGCAATGCTCGTGTATCTCGAAAATCCAAGTTCAGAGGTCTATGCCTGGCATCAGCTGCCCCTCACGATGGCCATCACAGATGAGTATTCGGCGATCTTGGAGACGTCTTATTATGATTACGGCTTCTCGATTTTCTGGACGAACTCCGACCTTCAGAAACACAGGGATGTACTGCAAAGCTATTATGACCAAGAGCCTATGATGTTCAAGGTCGTACTCATCGACGCGACTTCTTACGCATCGCATCCTGACCTCGACTACAGCGATTACGAAGAGGTCGCGGCTGCTTTCGGTTTGGAAAGATAATGTAAGTCTGTTTTTTTGATGAAGAAAGTCATTAAATACCTCCTGCTCGCTTTTGCCGCATTTGTCTTGGCAATTGTCGCGGTGAACATTTTCGTGCCGGTTTATGTCTTCGATGAGCCGCAGCCCTTCCATGGAGAATATCTTCACAATCCGTACAAGGACATGGACCCGACGGCTTGGAAACGTTGCATCTTTCATGGACATACCGAGAGATACGGCGGCTTGACAAACGGCCGTGACATCAGCAGCGAGGTCTATGACAGCATGTATCGCAGCTTCGGCTACGACCATGTCGGCATTTCCGATTATAACGTTGTCAATGATTATGAGAGAGATGACGAGGGCTATATTCCAGGTTACGAGCATGGCTGCAATATCTGGAAAATCCATCAGCTTTGCTTGGGGACAGAGAAGGTGCGCCACGCTGACTACTTCTTCTGGCAAACGCTGAGCATGAAACAACATACCATCAACAGACTGGCTGAAAATAACCATGTGGTTTGCGTCGCGCATCCGGCTTTTGTGAAAAACAGCTACCGCGTCAGTGATATGAAATATTTGAGCAACTACCGTATCATGGAGGCTCTGAACGGATATGACAATTCTCCCGATCACTGGGACACGGCACTTTCCAACGGACATCTGCTGTATCTGATTGCTGATGATGATACTCATAATCCACTGAAATCCAGTGACATCGGCTTGAGAGTTACGTATCTTAACGCAAAAGAAAACACCACGGGACAGCTTTTGGACGCACTCCTTTCGGGAAATGCCTACGGCGTTGATTTCAAAAAGATTATCGGTGAGAGCATTGATGATAAACGCATACGTTTCGAACGCGACATGCCTTATCTCACGAAGGCGGCTCTTGACGGGACGCTTTTTTCCGTAAGAGTTACAAAACCAATTGATAACGTGAAGTTCATAGGTCAGGACGGAAAGGTCTTGAAAGAAGAAAATCACAATCCCAGCGACTCGGTCTTTGAAGCATCATACGATGTCAGAGCGACAGACACTTACGTCCGCACCGTGGTGGCTTTCGGCGACGGGACTTCGCTATGGCTCAATCCGATAACGCGTCATGAAAGCGAGGACATTGTTTTCCAGCGTCTTGACCACATTTCGTGGCTTTGGACCGCGGCGTTGTGGGCGGCGTATGCCCTTCTTACTATCGTGATTTTCAAGCTCGTAAGAAAAAACAAAAGCCATTGACACTTCAAAC
>JAKSMZ010000113.1 GCA_024400355.1 Bacteroidales bacterium | reverse complement strand
AATTGCAACAGACTGTAAATCTGTCCTCGGATGAGTTCGGTGGTTCGAGTCCACCCTCCCCCACGAGATGCAAACTTAGAACGGTCAAAAGCCGTTCTTTTTTTGTTAAAAAATCTTTTTTTAACGTCAATTCCAAACATTTTAATTACCTTTGCATTTTAAATTCATTCAGATAATGGCAAAGAAATTAAACCCGGAAGATTACGCACTCCCATTGGAGAAGGCACTTAGTGAACAGATTTACAACGCATTGCAAGGCAATGTCGTGGAACAGATAGCAAAAATCGCAAAAGTTCAGAACCCGATAAACGACTACAGAAGCATACTCGAAGGTCACAGTTTCAAAGTTGAGGAAGGCACACTACCCAATTATTACAAGATGTTTCATGAAATCAAGGAGAAACTGTGCTTTGAAGGCGACATCGACTTTTACATCACCGGTGACTCAAGCGTCAACGCATTCTCGATCTGCTCGATGAATCCTGAGGAGCCGAACATCATCAACGTCAACTCATCGCTCATTGAACTAATGACTGACAACGAGTTGCGTTTTGTCATCGGCCACGAGATGGGGCATTTGATCAACGGCAACACGAAACTGACACGCCTTATCAATTTCGTCTATCCAGGCGACACGGAAGCACCTGTCACACTACAGTATAAGATAAGGCTTTGGGGACAGCTTAACGAACTCATCGCCGACCGCTACGGTTTCCTCGCGATGCCCGACATAAACGTCTGTATCTCAGCATTTTTCAAAATGGCTTCAGGTCTTGACTTTGAGAAAATGAAAGTCAATATTGATAAATTCATAGAAGAAAACCGCAAACGTCTTGACTTCTTCCGTAACGACAAAGGCCTGAACTTCGACGTGCATCCCGTCAACCCGATAAGAGTTGAGGCACTATACGATTTCTCGAAGAGCCTGTTCTTCGTCAAAGGCGGCACGACACGCAAGAAACTTCAGGAAGAGATGAATGATTTGATCTCTATCTTATTGAGAGTCAGGAACTCGGAACTTGACAGCCACATGGCCAACTTCATCGCGACGGCGGGACTGATGATGGCTGGCGCAGACAACAACAACAGCGATGAGGAAATCGAGGTTATCCTTGAGGAACTTTCGGCAACAAAGATCTTCCCGATGAACTTCCTCGAAAGTGTCGCAAAGATGAAGCCCAAAGCCCTTAGCAAGTTGTTTACCGATTCAGTCAGTAAAATCATGGAAATCAATCCGAATATGCGCGAGGCTATGTTTATTTACCTGATTTCTATTGTTATGGCTGACAAAGAACTGAACATTGACGAAATAAATGCTCTGCTGAATCTGGGACAGAATGCTCTCGGTTATTCCCCGATGGAGGCTGCAAACATACTTTTAGCTGTCATTCAGCGTCATTATTCACCTAAAATGACCGACCTGTATTGACAAATTCTGCCTTTGACGGTCTATATCAATTTGATTGTCAAACAAATAAACGGATGAAAAATATTTTTCATTTTTTGCTTGACAAATATAAAAAAGATGTATCTTTGCACCGTCAATCACGAAGGGAATGTGAGAGGCAAGATTGGACTAGTAGCTCAATTGGATAGAGTCCCTGACTACGGATCAGGCGGTTGTGGGTTCGACTCCCGCCTAGTTCACGAAAGGCAACGAATTAAGGTCGTTGCCTTTTTCATTATAAATGTTACAGGAGATGGGAATTTACGTCAACGACACAATATGCGCAGTCTCGACAGCATCCGGAATGGGCGCAATCGCTGTTATCAGACTTTCCGGTGAGAGAAGTCATGAAATAACACTTTCTGTTTTCAGAAAGAAGACTGGTGCATTGAATATCAACAATATAAAAGCTTACAAAGCGTATTTCGGCGAGATTTTCGATCCGAAATCCCAAGACGATGCCATGGTTGATGAGGTGCTTGTGACGTTTTTCAAAAATCCCCACTCCTACACCGGCGAAGACTCTGTTGAGATAAGCTGCCACGGCTCTGTTTACGTACAACAAAAGATCCTTGAACTTCTTGTAAACCAAGGTGCCCGACTCGCTGAACCTGGCGAGTTCTCGAAACGCGCATTTATCAACGGAAAACTCGATCTCACGCAGGCTGAGGCCGTAGCCGACCTTATTTCATCACAGAACGAGGCATCGCACCGGATTGCCGTCAACCAACTCAAAGGCGGCTTCTCAAAAGAACTGAAGGAGCTTCGCTCAAAACTCCTTGACCTCACCTCTCTCCTTGAACTCGAACTCGATTTCTCAGAGGAAGACGTGGAGTTCGCCGACCGTACACAGCTGCGCCAAATACTTGACGAATCACTCACTCACATCGGCAAGCTGACCGACTCCTTCAGACTTGGCAACGCCATAAAGAACGGAATCCCCGTGGCCATCGTCGGCGAGACCAACGCCGGAAAGAGCACATTGCTGAACGCCATCTTGGGCGAGGAACGCGCCATTGTCTCTGACATTGCCGGAACCACGCGCGACACCATCGAGGAGACATTCAACATAAACGGGACGCTTTACCGTTTCATCGACACCGCCGGCATCCGCGAGACGACAGAGACTATCGAAAAAATCGGCATCGAGCGCACCTTCCGCAAGATCTCCGAAGCCGACATCATACTCGGAATGCTTGACCTCACGAAAGGCTACGAAAACGTCTGCAAGTCGGCGGATCTGATAATTTCGAAAATCGATCCTAAAAAGCAAACTTTACTGTTGATAGGCAACAAACGTGATTTAGCCGGCTCCTTCCCTATTTCCATGTTACAAGAATCATGCCATAACATCCCGTTTGTTTTCATTTCTGCAAAAGACACAGCAGACATTGATATTTTAAAATCATTGATTGTCAATCATAGTGACATTCATAAAGTGACATCAAACGAAGCATTGGTGACTAATGCACGCCACTACGAGGCGTTGGTTCATGCGGCACAAAGTCTGCGCCAAGTTTACAACGGAATGGACATGAACCTCTCGGCTGACCTCTTGGCGGAGGACTTGAAGCAGGGACTATACCACCTTGGCAGCATCACCGGCGAGGTGACAAACAACGAGGTGCTCGGAAATATTTTCGGGAGGTTTTGCATCGGAAAGTAGCCAAACATTCAGTAGCAATCATTTCATTTTCATATTTCACAAGTGAACTTACACACTATCCATTCACCTAAGCAATAAGGCCGCCAGCTTGCGCCGACGGCCTTTTGCAGACAAAACAAGTCTTGGTGACATTATGTCATTATTTGTCAACCTTCCAAAATTTTAACGATCTCCTCTTCAATTTCGTCTGGCGTCACCGAAGGCGCGTAACGCTTCACCACATTCCCTCTGCGGTCAACAAGGAATTTCTCGAAGTTCCACTTGATGTCGTTGTCCTTCTCACTCTTCCCGTTGAGGTGCGATGTCACTGACAGTGCCTTTTCCTTCATCCAATGACCTTTGTCATCGCGTGTTGTTATTGCGTTCTTGAGGAAAGTGTATAGCGGCGACT
>JAKSMZ010000112.1 GCA_024400355.1 Bacteroidales bacterium | reverse complement strand
TTAAGTGGGAATGTGAATTAAGTTATTACAATTATTAAGATGCAGAGAGAATTGTGGTTTTGGTGCATCTTTTTTTTATTATTTTTTTTGACATCTCAAAAATCGGTGTAATGGACAAAAATTCAGTCCAGAGCCTAAAGTGGTTATCTTTGCACGAAATTCAAAAATAGATGACCGAAACGAAGAAAGCCAGCTGCTGCAAGTACACTGCGGCAGTGCGTGCTTCTCGGCCTGTGACGCGCCACGTTCTACTACACCCCGGCAAGTGAGAGTGACGAGAATCTGGAGATCATGGATCTTCCAAACGAAAATACTTTTTTCATTAAAATCAGGAAATGTATAAATTTAAAATGTATTTTTGCAACGTAAAACCAGCGAGGATTTATCACCTTAACTTGGCAACAAAATGGTCTGAAGAAATGGGTGCAGTATACATGTATTATGCCCTAAAATTTTAGACCAAAGGTTAAGGTGATTATCTTTGCACAAAATTCAAAAGAAATGAGTGACACAAAGAAAATCAGTCGCCGCAAATACACGGCGCATTCTCGCTCATCGGCAGCGATAAAGAAATAAGATAAAAGATAAGAGAGGCCGACGCACAACAACTGTCAAACCATGGTTTGCATAGCAATGCGTCGGCCTATATTTTATACGCTTCAAATCTGTGAAAATCGCGGGACAAAAACCGCCTAACTGTTGAAAATCACAGCCATCAATACATTTCCGACCATAGCGAGCGTCGTCTTGTCGATGTTGCCCAGGTTGTCTTCGAGCGTGTGCCAGTACGGGACGAAGCTGTTTTCCTCGCTGTCAACAAGATGGATGAGGTCGATCATCGGGATGCCGGCGAAGTGGTTCACATAGATGTGGTCATCGTTGATAGGCTGCCCCAGCTCGTTGATGAAGAACTCGTCGTAGCCCATCTCGCGTGCCGTGCGCCACACCTTGTTCAGAACCCATGATGCGTATTGCTGCGAGTAATATTCCTTCGGGAAGCGCGGGTTGCCTGCCCCTACCATGTCGAGGAGTATGCCGTAATAAGCTGTGTATCCTGCCGTGTGCGGGTTCTTCGCCCAGTGCTGTGAGCCGAGTGCCCACGCGAAGTTGTCGTGCTGTTCTTCGGGCACGAACTGCGGTGCTCCGTAGTCCTCAAGGTCGAAGAAGATTAGGTCGATGCCGATGTTATTGTCTATCCTGTTGTCTTTCAGCACTCTCGCCATCTCCATCATCACGCCGCAGCCGCTTGCTCCATCGTTGGCTCCGTCGATGGGCTTGCGCCAGTTGGCCTCGTCGGGGTCGTTGTCGGCGAAAGGCCTTGAGTCCCAATGCGAGGCGATGATGATGCGTTTCTTCGCTTCAGGGTTGAAGGAAGCGATGATGTTCCGTCCGGCGATGACGCGTTTGTCGTAGATGCGTGTCTTGAAGTCCTGGACAAAGACAGTGTCGCAGTAACCGTTCAGTGTGTTCACGAACCACTCCGCGCATTGGCGGTGAGCCTCCGACTCCGGCACACGCGGCCCGAAAGCCACTTGTCTCTCAACGAAGTGATAAGCCGAGTCGGCATTGAACGCCGGAACAGCAACAATTTTCTTTTCGGTCTTTTGCGATGTCGTCTGCACCGGCTTCGTGTTCGTGTCGCATGAAGCGAAGACGATGGCAATCAATAAGATGTATAATGTTTTTTTCATGCTTTTAACACAAGTTGCACAAGTAATTTAACACAAGTTGCACAAGTTTATAACACAAGTTTTTATCCTCTTTCCTCTTTTAACTTTCCTCTTTTAACTTTTAACTATTTCCCATTTCCTCCCGGTTCGCCCGTACTCTCCTCCGCGCCGCCTTGCTGTGCTTTATTTTCGAGTTCCATCTTACCGAAGCGGAACGTCACGCCGACGCTGACGGAGCGGCTGTTGACCTTGAACGAGCTGTGCGAGATGTAATACGGGTTGTTGGTGTCGTTGTCCCATTTGTTCCAGTTGAAGATGTCGTTTGCGTTGAGGAACACCGACATCTTTCTGTCGAAGAAATCGGCTTTCAGGCCGCAGTTGATAGAATATGATGGCTTTCTCTCGGCGTAAAGCGACTGTGTCGCCGAGCGGTAATGACCCGATGCGTTGACTTCCAACTTGTTCCATAGCTTCGCCCAGACGCTGAGTCGGAGGCTGTACGACCACATGTTGCTGCTGACTGTATTCTTCCTATAATCCGCCTCGTAATAGTTGTCATAGACGTTGGCGTAGAGTCGCATGTTGAAGAATCCGTTCGGGCGGTACATCACGCTGGCTTCCGCGCCGGCGTTGTAAGAATATCCGACATTCACCGGCATCGTGGCTCTGACATAGCGCATGAAAACCCACTCGTCGTAATAGTTGTCGGCGACGCTGTTCACCGCGCCTTTCGAATCTCTGAAATAACCTGTCAGGCCGATGTTTCCGAACTTGTTGAAATATTTGGTCCAGCCAAGCTCGAACGAGTTGGTGTAAGCCTGTTCCAGATTCATGTTGCCAAGGTCAACGCTCTCGTCTTCATATTCCACGAAAGTGGTGAGGTAACGCGCACTCGGGTTGCTGATGCGGCGCGAATAGTTGAACCTGAAGTTATGCATCGACTTCGTCCTGTACGAAAGGTGTATTGACGGACGCCAGTTGAGGTAACTTTTCTGTTCGTGCTGTGAAAAGACCTGTCCGGCGTTGAATCCGTCCATGTTGCAATGTGCCATCTCGTATTCCATCCTGATGCCTGGTTTGACGACGAAGTTGCCGAATTTATGCTGGATTGTCAGATAGGTGTCGAACTCATCGCCCCAGCTTTCGCGGTCAACCGACCGGTATTGGTCATTAACGTATGTGTCGCCTGAGAGCGTGTCATAGACCATGTGGTACGAGTCGGGGTTGTGCGAATAGACGATGCCGATGCCGATCTCGCCGTTTTTGATGTATGGAATGTTATAATCGACATTGAAATCGTAGTTGAAATCGCCGAAGTTGTTCCTGTTGTGGATGCCTTTCACGCGGCTGATGCTGTCGGTGCCAGGCACATAGAAGTTCCTTGTGTTGTAGCTGTTGTCATAACCACCCCAGTAGCCACCGTTCAGGCTGACAGTCAGATTATGGCCTTCGTTGTTGAAAAGATGCTGGTATTCAAGGCCTCCGTAGAATCCTCGGAAGCTGTTTTTGCCATTGTAGTTGTCGATGTAATGTGTCTCTCTGATGCCGCCGCCTTCAGAAAATTCCTTGCGGTAATAGTCCTGATACGAGTCGCTGTTGTCCCAGCTCGGCCAGCCGCCGCCCCATACCGTGATGTTGTTCATCGTGTCGATATTGTAGGTTAAATTGAGGTTGAGACCGCCGCCGAATCTGTTGCTTTTCTCGTTGCCGTCATACTTGATGACAGTCGTCGTGTCGAGCACTCCCGGAACATCGCTGTCCTTGAACGAATAGCTGTAGCCGTTGATGTTGTACTTGTTGTACCGGTAGTTGCCGTTCATGTAAAAATTAAAGGTGAGTTTCTCGTTTGAATAAACGTATGAAACCCAAGGTGAAACGTCAGGTGTCGTGGAGCCTCTCGCGCCGAAGCTGACGAAACTGTTTTTCTGCACCTTGGCGTTTGTCACGATGTTGATGATGCCGGCGTCGCTCTTCGAGG
>JAKSMZ010000111.1 GCA_024400355.1 Bacteroidales bacterium | reverse complement strand
TGCGGATCTTGTCAATCTTTGAATCAATCTGCTGCAATGTGTAAAGTGCAACAAGCTTTTTTTCAACTGTTACTTCAACCTGTTCTTCTTCGTTGATTTTATTTTCCTGATTATCAGCCATTTATGTAATAATTTGATATTATACGAAATAATTTATCGAGTTCGTTTTTACTTCAGAAATTGAAACCGCAAAGTTAGTAATTTTTTTTGATATAACATCAGCAATTAATTCTTTTGTAAATTGTTCTGTTTCAAAATGTCCGGCATCGACCAGAAGCAGCTGTCCGTCGGCCTCGAAGAAGTCGTGATATTTCACATCGGCGGTGACGTAAGCATCTGCTTTACAACGTTTTGCGACGTCAAGCATAAAGAAACCCGAACCGCCGCATACTGCAACTTTCTTAATTTTTCTGCCAAGAAAATCGGAGTGACGGAGAGCCTTCGCATTGAGATTTCTCTTCACCAAGGCTAAAAAGTCACGTTCATCCATCTCATTTTCGAGTGTCCCGACCATTCCGCCGCCGACTTCCCCGTCAAATCCATCAGCCGGTTTAAGGATATGCAAATCATTCATTCCCAACTGTTTTGCAAGCCGGAAACTGACGCCGAGACCGCTGTTGTCGAGATTCGTATGCATACAAGCGATTGCAATGTCATTTTTTATCGCCTTAATGACGACGCGCTCGATGGTGTTTTCCGGAAGTAAATGTTTTAAAGGCTTGAAAATCAGCGGATGATGACTTATCACAAGATGAAAACCCTTATCAATCGCTTCATCAATAACCGCCTCTGTGACATCAACAGTAACCAAAGCCTTGTCAACCGACATGCCGGCATCACCAAGCTGAAGCCCTGCATTGTCCCACGACTCCTGCCATTCCAGCGGAGCCATTTCGGTGATGCAACCCACAATTTCACTGACTTTTTTCATTTCAAAAATTTTCGGCGAAATTAAAAATTTTTTCTTTTGCATCATGAAATACCGAACTTTTTTTTCAACTTTCAATTAATAAACGGTATGATTGTATTTTTTTTGTAAATTTGCAAGCCTAAAAATCATCATCATGAGAGTACTCTTATACCCGTTGTCATTAATCTATTCTGTCGTATTGTATATCCGACATAGATTATTTGATATCAATCTGTTACGGTCAAAGAGTTTCAATATTCCGATAATCTGCGTCGGGAATCTCTCATTCGGCGGCACAGGCAAGACACCTCATACAGAGTATCTCATCCGTCTGCTGTCAGAACATGTCAAAGTGGCTGTCTTGAGCCGCGGCTACGGAAGGAGCACGAAAGGCTTTGTCCTTGCCCATGAAGGAGTTACATACGAAGAGATTGGCGACGAGCCGCTTCAATATCACACAAAATTTCCTGATGTAATCGTAGCTGTCGATGAAGACCGTGTCGAAGGTGTCAGAAAGCTCATGGACATGGAGGTCAAGCCAGAGGTTATCCTGCTTGACGACGCATATCAGCACCGTTGGATAAAACCAGGTTACAACATCTTACTCACTGATTATCACAGCATTTATTCCAAAGACCACCTGACACCTGCCGGCAATCTCCGCGACATCAAGTCGGAGGCGCGGCGTGCGAATGTCATCATCGTGACAAAATGTCCGATTGTCATTGACCCTTACACAAAAAGAAACATCATCGATTCGCTTAAACCCAAGCCATACCAGAAGGTACTTTTCTCACAGATCAGCTTTGACGGCTTCAAGCCGTTGAATGAGTCTGCCGAGTCAAAAGACCTCACACAATGCCGTTCAATCTTCATGTTCTGCGGGATTGCAAACCCCTACCCGCTCGAAGATTACCTCAGAAGGAAGACTAACACATTGAGCACCACCATCTTCAATGATCATCATAATTTCACGAAAGAAAACATCGACACGATTGTCGAAGGTTACAACAATGTCATCGGCAAGAATAAAATCGCGGTCACGACCGAAAAAGACGCCATGCGACTGACAAATTATTCTGATCATTTAGAGAGCATTCCGCTTTTCAGCATACCTATCAAGGTGCGTTTTCATGAAGACGATGGAGAAATTTTTAATAAAGAAATATTTGATTATGTTGGAGTTAGAAAAAATTCTTGAGACCGTTGAATTTATCAGTTCGAAAACAAACCACTTCAAGCCGGAGGTTGGCATAGTGCTTGGCTCCGGTCTTGGCGGATTGACCAAAGATATTGACATTCAATATTCCATAAGATACGAAGACATCCCGAACTTCCCCGTTTCGACGGTGAAAGGTCACGAAGGCAACTTGGTGTTCGGCACTCTCTGCGGCAGGAAAGTTGTTGTCATGCAAGGCCGTTTCCATTACTACGAAGGCTACAGCACCTCGACCATCACATTCCCAATAAGAGTAATGAAACACTTAGGAATCAAGCTGTTAGTGCTGTCAAACGCCAGCGGCGGCATCAACAGGACGTTCCGCGTAAGCGACATAATGATAATCACCGACCACATCAACCTGCTGCCCAACCCGCTCATCGGGCCTAACGACGACAGGATAGGACCGCGTTTTCCGGAGATGAGCGAGCCGTACAACAGAAAAGCCATCGCCTTGGCCGACAAGATCGCCGGCGAATTAGGCATCAGGGTGCAGCACGGCGTTTATGTCGCCGACACAGGCCCGTCGTATGAGACGCCGTCGGAGTACAACTACTACGGCATCATCGGCGGTGACTGCGTAGGAATGTCAACGGTGCCTGAAGTCATAGTGGCACGTCACTGCGGACTGCCCGTCTTTGCCATGTCGGTCATCACCGACCTTGGCGGCAAGGACCTCGCCTGCGAAGTGACACACGAAGAAGTCATCAACGCGGCCAACGTGGCAGAGCCGAAGATGAGCGCGATACTCAAAGAGATGATGAGGCGGATTGACGAGATGGAGCTTGAAAGTTTATAAAGTTGAAAGTACTTTAACAAGGGAGAGGAAATGGGGAAAATATATTTCATAACGGATTTTCACCTTGGCGTGCCGACGCTGGAAGACAGTCAGATGCGCGAGAGGAGACTCATCGCCTTTCTTGATTCTATCAGTGAGACATGCGAGGAGCTTTTCCTCATGGGCGACCTCTTCGACTTCTGGTTTGAGTACAAGACGGTGATTCCGCGCGGGCACGTCAGGCTGCTCGGGAAGCTCGCCGAGTTCATCGACAGCGGCATAGCGGTTCATCTCTTCGCTGGCAACCACGACCTCTGGACGTTCTCTTACCTTCAGGAAGAGATTGGCATTCAAGTACATAGAGAGCCTGAGGTGATGATGCTGAAAGGAAAGAAATTCTTCCTTGTCCACGGTGACGGCCGCGGTCCTGGTGACGGCGGTTATAAATTCCTGAAGAGAGTGTTCGAGTGCAGGTTCAACCAATGGCTTTTCAGAATCATACACCCCGATCTTGGAATAAGAATAGCATTGAAATGGTCGCACAACCACCGCGTCAAGAAACTCGACAAGGAAGCAAAAGGCAACTATTACTCCGACATCGAGAACACGCGGCTTTACAGATACGCGCAGCTCGAATCGGAGAAAGACCCGACAATCGACTTCTTCGTCTTCGGGCATCAGCACAAGGCAATGCAGTACAAGACCGGAAGCCACGCTGTCACCACCGTCGTCGGCAACTGGCTGAGGGATTTCACCTACGCCGAGTTCGACGGAGAGGAAATGAGACTTAGAAACTACAAGTAAGTTC
>JAKSMZ010000110.1 GCA_024400355.1 Bacteroidales bacterium | reverse complement strand
TCGATGTCGAAGACGACCGTGCCGGTCTCGTCAACCAAGCCGGTACCTAAAATCACGCCGTTTCTTGTAAGCGCCACGTATGAACCCGGGTCGGCACTGACCTCGTATGCGTTGGCTCCAATCGGGACTATCGAAGCGTGGAAGACATGATTTTCAGCAGGTTGCACATGATAAGGCATGATTGAGCCGTCGCCGAGAGTGTGATAGCACTGCCAATAATACAACGGCGATGAGTCGGAAGAGACCGTGTAGCCGCTGTTGACATGCGCGTATGTGACCGACAGATTGCCCAAGAACACCATCGACTGAATGGTATTGTAGCTGTCGTCCATCCATTCGCCGTCATAAACACCGGTTGTCGTTTCGTTCCGGCTTGGCATCCTGTAGAAGACATTCGTCGCGCCGACGCCGAAGTAATAGTCTTCATACCAATACGTTGAAGGGCAGCTTCCGATGTATGCGAATGCGCCTTTCTTTGGCGCACGCACCATGGCCTCGCCGAAGCACGTTCCCGAAATGCCCCAGTCGGCGGCAAGGCAGCAGTTGCCCATAGCGAGGAAATACTTGTTTGTATTTGTCAGATTGTTGACATCGTTGACCTCAAATTGCGGGTCTTCCCAATGGATGTTGGATCCATGGGCGGTGTAGTTGACAAATCCAACACCTGTGTTCAGATTGTCGTAGCAGCCGGCATAACCGCCGAGTGTATAATAATCATATACATTTTCAAAGCCGTGTTCCTCATTGTAATAATTATGAACGGCATATTGGATTGTAGGCACGCCGGCCTTCGGGTTCCACGCCTCGTCCCAGCCCGCGATGAGAAGCACGTTGTTCAGGTAACTCGGATCGGGCATGGTGTATTGCTCGTACTGAAGGCTCTTCTCCAACAGGTTGTTGAGCTGCTCGACGGTCTCGACCGGCATACGGCTGTGAAGCATTTCCGGATAATAGTCGTTATCGACAGTCTGATAGTAAAGGTCTGTGACACAGTGTGTTGCGCTGCCGGTAGCACTCGCCGGAATCTGGTTGCTGTCGCCGATGATGATGACGAATGTCGGTGCCGTCTGCGAATATTTTGTCTGGATGAAAGATTTTATCGCCGATGCCGACGTGCCGATCTGGTCGGTGTAGTTCACATCCATGTAAAAGCCTTTCTTGATCTTCCAGTCAACCCATTGCTGGATTGCGTTTTCAAACATGCGGTCGGTGATGACCAGCATCTTGACAGGAGCCTGCCAGAGGTCGGGGTGCTGCGCGTAAACGTCGTTGCGCCAGTTGAACATCTGACGGTAAAGCGGCGCGAAATACACGCTCGCCGTCCTCGCGAACTCCTCGTAGGCAGCCGCCTTGTCGTATTCGCCGTAGCTGACTTCCACCTCGATGTCGTTGAAGACCTTCAATGTGTTGCTGGCAGCGTCGTACTGAACAGGGTTTATCACCAGCGAGCCGACCTGGATGCCGCGCATAGTGCCCTGCAGTTCGATTTCAGCCAGCGGACGCTCCGCGAAGCCGCGTCTTGCGTATGCCTCGGCGTTATAATGGAAAGCGACTTCCGTCTGGTCTTTCCTCACCGAAGGCTGCTGCGGCGCGATGGCGTTGATGTCGTAATCAGAAAGATCATAAACCGTTGTGCTGTAATTCTTTACCTCGACGCTGACATCCTTTGCGCCAAAAGGAACGGCGACGAGCTGGTGTGCTACGGGCAGCGACGGCTCACCCGCATTGCCGCTGTTGAAGGTGTTGCTCATTGCGATTTCCGAGAAAACGCCTTTTTCGGTGTTGACGGCGCGGGCTTCGATGCTGCCGAAAGAGAACGTGGCGGTGAAGCCGTTTTCGGTCACGTTTTCACATTGCTGCGCTGATTTCGCGCCGTTTAAATTGATGCTGTTTTGCGCCTTTGCGCTGAAAAACATTCCTAATGAGAGCATTAGGACGAGGACGAACAGATGTCTTTTCATACTTTATTTCGGTTGTTATTTATTTTAAAATAAAAAGCTGTTACCTATTTTTAAAACAAAAATCCGCCGCAAAGATACAAAAAATTCATTAATATTTCACCCACTTCCCGCTTCCGGCCTCATTTCCGCCTGAAATCACTTTCCAGAAGTAAATGCCAGAAGACAGACAAATGTCATACGGCAAACAAGTCATCCATGATGATGCTTTTCTGCACCATTCCGCTGTATTTTCCCATTGTCACTCCAAAAGTCGTAATCATTGTCAGATGAACTGTTTGTTTTGGCGATAATGTTGATTTCAAAGACTCTATTCTATTACGCAATCTCAACGATTCTTCTTTCCCAATCAAATATTCCGACCCGCAGAATTTCATCTCACAAAGGTTCACGACATTGTCATCACGCTTGATAATCATGTCAATCTGTGCACCGTCGGTGTTGTCGTTGCCAGGCATAGTCCACGATGACACCGTTGTTTTCACACCGCTTATGCCGAGCGATTGTTTAATCTGATCGATGTGGTTAAAGCACACCTCTTCAAAAGCCACACCTCGCCACGATTTCATGATGTCAGAAGTCATATTGTCGCTCACAAACGAACTGTCACTTCCGTTAGGTTCAACATGTTTCAACCAAAAAAGGCAGAAATTATCTATCAATTTGTAATGGACATCACGTTTTGAATGACCATGAGGCACATATTTCATCACGAAATCGCTCTCTATCAACGCCGAAAGTGTATTTGTCAGGCCGCCACCGATGCCAATCCCAGTAGCTTTGCTGATTTCCTCACGGTTGTAACCATAATGCCTTGTGGAAAGGAATCCCACAATTTTCTTACAATCATTGGAATTTACGAACACGGCATCAAAAAGTCTATTATATTCATCGTTTAAACGAGGTTTTTTTCCGAAAAGCATATTGTCGGCATTCTGCGGGAAACTCATACCTTTTTGGTAGTAACTGAGATAATAAGGAATTCCACCGAAAATCATGTAATTCTGAATGATATCGTAGCGGTCAATTTCAATGTCATTGTGTTCGAAATACTCTTCACATTCCCTCAGTGTAAAAGGCGACAGTTTTATCTCATCAGTAAGACGTCCGTACAAACCGCCTTTGTTGTATGAAAGATTGCCGAGAATCCACGATGTGGCTGATCCACATACAATTAGCATCATATTGTCGCGACCGCTGCACCATCCGTTCCAAAAACTCTCAAATGCCGGCAGAAAACCTGAACGAGGAGTGTCCATCCACGGAAGTTCATCAAGGAAAACAACCTGGCGCGAGCCATCATCAAGTTTCAGAAGCAGTTGCTCAAGTTGGTAAAACGCCTCCATCCACGACTTCGGCATCGTGCCGCCTTCCAGTCCATGGCTGAGCATTGAGAAGTAAAAACTCTCAAGCTGTATTTTCATCCTGCCTTTATCTTGCTCTGTATCAATGGGAGACACACCAGTATGTTGAAATGTAAAACGGCCTTTCAACGCCTGTTTAATGAGAAAAGTTTTTCCAACACGACGGCGACCATAAACCGCCACAAATTCAGGACGATCGCTGTTGTACAATCTGTTCAGTTCTGCTATCTCTCTTTTTCTTCCAATTATAGCACTCATGATATTTATATTTTGCCGCAAAGATACAAATTTTTATTTCACGGAAAAATATAAATATATTTATTTTTCCCCGTTATTATTCCCTCACCCATTTCCCGCTCTCGGCCTTGCTTCCGCCTGAAATCACTTTCCAGAAGTAAATTCCGGAAGACAGACATTCAGTATCGATTGTTGTGACGGCATCAGAAATTTCACGTTTGCAGACGAGCCTTCCCGTCATGTCGTAAAGCTCCA
>JAKSMZ010000011.1 GCA_024400355.1 Bacteroidales bacterium | reverse complement strand
CCCAACGGAAATAAGGTGCCACAACCCAAGAATTCATGCTTTCCTTGTAACTATAGTCATCGTCTTTCTCTTTAAAGTTCGAAATGCCATAGCCAAAGTCTAAACCGATACCGATGCTTTCATCGAACATGAAACCGATGGTAGGAACGATTTCAAACGTTGTGGTCTTTGGAAGATCGTAAGTTTCAGTAACATTGTTGATAGATCCCGAAACGTTTCCACCTGTCATGCCGAAACCGAGGTCACCACCGATGAAAAGTTGTGCTTGGCAGAAGAATGCTGCTGCCACGAGTGAAAGTGTTAAAAATACTTTTTTCATAGATTTAATTTGATTTAATTACGCCTACTCTTTGACGAGATTTTCGGCTTCCTCTCTTTAAAATTTGCGCAAATATACACATTATTTTGTAACTAAAAATATTTTTTTTTATTTTTCACCAGACGCCTCAAATTTAACATTAACCTATCTTCTTCCGCCGCCAGACCTTGAACTACTTGAGCTTCTTGATGAAGAACTGCTTGAAGACTTTGATGATGAGCTTCCTGACGAAGAAGACCTTGACGTTGATGAATTGGAAACCGTTGATGATGAACTACTTGACCGTCTTGAAGAAGACGAGGCCGAAGGAGAGTTGTTTCTCGAATTTGAAGAATTTGAAACGGAAGAAGACTGTCTGTTTGATGATGATGACGAGCTGCCCGCCGAGGATGATGTCCCCGATGAAGTGCGTCGCGGCACAGACGGCATCACGGAGCTTCCGGAACCGGAATGCGCCCTCCTTGACGAAGATGACGTGTTGGAAACGCTCGTACTGTAATGATTATGAGACACTCTCGGTGCCGACGGCCTTTCATTAATATTAACGACATGGTTGTTTCCGCCATTATAATTATTCACATTCCCGTTTATGACGGTGTAATAATTATTGATGCAACAAGGGTTGTAACCATACGCGTAAGCCCAGCCCGGAGGCGGCGTGACGTAATAATAACCATAGACTGGAGGACGCTGCAACCGCATATCGTAGTAATAATCAACGACCGGCGCAGGCTCGGCGGTAACAACAAAATCAGAATAATAAGATGGATAGCTCAGACAAAGCATCAGAGGCGAGAACTGCTCGTATGCTGTAAGCGGATACCATTGATTCTCAAAATCATATACAGGAAGGACAGTATAAACCGAATCATAATAAACCATGCTCAAGTCAAGTTCAATCTTGATTCTCTTCACCGCCCCCGCCTTGACTTTGATTTTTTTCTTGGCATAGAAATGGTCAACATCAGGCTCCATCAAAATGATAAACTCACCTTTATACGTCTCGGAACCAATGTTTTTCACATCGAAATAAAACTGCACATAGTCGCTTTCGCCCGTGTCGTAAAACTCCATTTTAGGTTGGGAAATCATAAGCAGCTCAGGCTCGTAATAAGTTCCAACTTGCGCAACTGCGTCTGACACCAGCATCATGCTGATTATCAGCAATAAACATTTAATACTTTTCATAACGTCATATTTTATTCATGTCGCCAGTGCGATATACGGTTGCCGTCCTGGCGACATTGTAAACTTTCATTGTCACACTTCCGTCAGTCATTTCTGACGGGAAGACTGCGTTCTCATCAATATTCTCAAACCCTCCGAAACGCTTTTCGTCGGTGCTGAAGACAATCCTGTAATCGCCTGACTGTTTGACATTTATCTGATAATCAGGCAACGATTTCTGTCCGAAATTGAAAACAAAGATGAGATTATTTCTTTCAAAGACGATTGTCTTATTCTCCTCATCAGCATTCAGAAGCCACGCATAGCCGGACGACATCAGCTTAGTCTTTTTCACAAAATCAAGCATCGCCGCATCAAAGTCATTGAGCCAATGATACTTAAGATTCTTGTCATCAACGAGCGACCATTGGCGCATTGCGTGTTTGTAACTCCAGTTGTTGTCATGACGCGGGAAGTCGATCCATTCGGGATGTCCGAACTCATTTCCCATGAAATTCAGCCAAGCGTCACCGCCAAGCGCGATAGTGAAAAGCCTGATCATCTTGTGCAGGGCGATACCGCGGTCGATAATGAAGTTGTCATCTCCAACCGACATCGAAGTGTACATTTCCTTATCCATCAGTCTGAAAGCCAATGTCTTATCTCCGACAAGTGCCTGGTCGTGCGACTCCGCGTAAGCTATGGTTTTCACATCGCTCATCCTGTTTGTCATCGTGAAGAAAAATTCGTGCATATTCCATTCTTCATCGGTCTGGTCTTTCAAAATCTTTATCCAGAAGTCAGGGAGTCCCATGCCGAGCCTGTAGTCAAAGCCCAGTCCGCCGTCTTCAACAGGCGCGCACAGGCCAGGCATTCCACTCACGTCTTCAGCGATTGAAATATTGTCTTTTCCAAGAGCATGAACCAATTCATTTGCAAGTTGAAGATACGTAACAGCATCATTATCAATTCTTTCACCAAAATATTTCCATGGGTCATCAAATGTAACTCCGATGCCATGGTCAAGGTAAAGCATCGAAGTCACGCCATCGAACCTGAAGCCGTCAAAACGGAAATCTTCAAGCCAGTAACGCAGATTCGAAAGCAGCAGTTGAAGTGTTTCAAGTTTTCCGTAATTGAAAAGCCTTGAGTCCCACTGCGGATGTTCACCGTCTTTTCCTGATTTAAGATATTGACAGTCAGTGCCATCGAACAGATTCAAGCCCTCACGGATATTCTTTACCGTATGCGAATGAACCACATCCATAATGACAAGCAGTCCGAGCCGATGTGCTTCATCAACAAGCATTTTCAGTTCTTCAGGCGTGCCGAAGCGCGAACTCGGAGCAAAAAGGTTCGAGACGTGATAGCCGAATGAGCCGTAATATGGGTGTTCGGCTATTGCCATCAGCTGAACGGCATTATATCCTGCGGTCTTAATCCGCGGTAATATATTGATTCTAAACTCATTATAAGTCCCGACACCCTCTTTCTCCTGCGCCATCCCGACATGAGCCTCATATATCAGCAACGGCTCATCTTTTGTTTCAGGCCTTTGATATTCAAAGATATACGGTTTTTCGGGATTCCAAAACTGTCCGCGGAAATCTTTGGTGTCGTCATCCTGCAACACCTTATTAATATATACAGGTATCCTCTCCTGCTCGCCAATGCTCGACTGCACCAACACCTTCAGGAGGCTCCCGTGAACGAGCCGCCCTGAAAACTCGGCATCGGGAAGAAAAATCTCCCAGACACCATTGTCAGTCTTCTCCATCGGATTGTCGTAACGTTTCCATCCGTTGAAATCGCCGAACAGCGAGAGATAATGCGCCGCCGGTGCCCACTCGCGATACCACCAGCCGTGACGGAATTTGTCATAATGAAAACCGAGAAACTCGTGCGCTGAAGCGAAGTTCTTAAGGCTACCGTATTGACTTTCAATATTTTTAAGGCAATTACGATAACGATCATAACGTCCCTGCACCTCATCAGCGACAGGATTCAGCCAACTGTCTTTTTCAACTATCTTCATCATAACTTTATTTTCACACAACTGTCAGACGATGCATGCACCGTCTCTACATCTGACATTCAAAAGGTCAACAATTTTCACCTCACCCGGGTTCAATTCGACACGATACTCATTTCTGCAACCTCCGGCCAACTCCACCGCATCATCGGGTATCGTCACCGATACCTTACGGCTCTCATTCAAATTGAAATTGATGACAATCAATAACTTTTGTTTCCCGCAATAACGCAGAAACGCATATATATATTGTGGATCAAAGTCAGAATACCAAGGATTCGCCCACATCAAATCATAAAACGCGCCATCCCGAATCGCTGGATTTTTCTCTCTGAAATTCAATAACTTAGAATAAAACTCATAAACATCAGAGTGTCTGTCGTCTTTCAAGACCGATTTCATTGAGACGTAATCAAAGATTGAAGTCCGCCCGTCGTCACCGCTGAAACCTGCCGCGCCGTCGGCATCTTCTCCATATTCCTGACCGTTGTAAATCATGAACGGTCCCTTGTTCATCAGTGCTGACATGGCGACAAACGGGAAGGCGTTTCTTGCGTCTTTCATAAAATGTTTTGAAGCAAGTCTGACCTCATCATGATTCTCCATAAAACGCAACATATTGTCATCCAAACCGTTAAGTCGTTTCCAGACTTCAGTAACCGTTTCAGCGCGTTGTCCGTGCCTGTAAATGTTTTCAAGCGTATTGTACAGCCCAACTTTATCGTAAAGATAATCAAAACCAGCTTCGATATATGCCTTATAAAGATCCGGCTGGTAAATCTCGGCTATCATCATGATATTGAAGTCTTTACGTACTTCAGCAATTACCCACCGCCAGAACTCGACAGGCACCATCTCCGCCATATCGACACGGAAGCCATCAACACATTTCGAGCACCAGAAACGAATGACATTCAGCATTTTACGCCAAGTATCCGGAACAAACCCGAAATGCCTGCTGCCGTCACGACAGTCAACGCCGTAATTGAGCTTCACAGTGTCGTACCAATCATTGATTGCAGGATTCGGGCGGAAGACATCATTTCCGCTGGCTTTCGCAGGAAACTCATGATATTCATTTGTATCACCTATCGGATTGACATACAATTCATTAGGGCAGTAATAGAAATTATTGGCGGGAGAAAACTCAACGTTCTTATCATCATTGACACCGAAATCGCTGATGTAATCAGGTTTGCAAACCGACTTATATTCTCTCGCCAAGTGATTGGGAATGAGGTCGATAATGACTTTCAGCCCGTGTTTGTGAATCCTATCGACAGCAGCTTCAAACTCAGCCATCCTGTTTTTCGGCTCTGCCGCCAAATCAGGATCGACATCGTAATAATCAAGAATTGAATAAGGTGAGCCGGCCAAACCTTTGGTTATCAATTTGTTCGTTGGTTTAAGACCAATACCCGAATAATCAGACGATGTGGAATGCCTTATAACGCCCGTAAGCCATATATGGCTGATTCCCAATGATTTAAGACGATCAATTTCATCGTCGGTGATGTCGTTGAAAGTGCCACAACCATTTTGTTCGCGTGTGCCGTATGGCTGCCACGCACCGTTTTTGTTACCAAAAACCCGAACAAAAAGCTGGTATATGTTCATAATCAGATCAGATCGAGCATGAAAGCGTATTCAAGCGCAATTTCCTTGAACGGTTCAAAACGGCCTGATGCGCCGCCGTGTCCGAAATCCATATTGGTTTTCAGGAGCAAAGGGTTGTCATCGGTTTTAAGCTCACGCAGTTTCGCGACCCATTTCGCCGGTTCCCAATACTGCACCTGACTGTCGTGAAGGCCTGTAGTCACAAGCATTGCAGGATAGTCTTTTGCCTCCACGTTGTCGTACGGCGAATACGAAAGCATATAGTCGTAACTGTCTTTCTCGTTCGGGTTGCCCCATTCGTCATATTCGCCTGTCGTCAGCGGGATGCTTTCATCGAGCATTGTCGTCACGACATCGACAAAAGGCACCTGTGCGATTATGCCTCTGAACAGTTCCGGTGCCATGTTCGCGACTGCGCCAACAAGGAGTCCGCCGGCGCTTCCGCCCATCGCGAACATCATCTTGCTATTGGTAAACCCTTGATTTATAAGATATTCACCACAGGAAATGAAGTCGGTGAAAGTATTTTTCTTTTTAAACAGCTTGCCGTCCTCATACCATTGACGTCCCATTTCCTCGCCGCCGCGGATATGTGCTATCGCCCAGACGAAGCCTCTGTCGAGGAGACTGAGACGCGCCGTTGAGAAATAGGCGTCAAGGCTGTTGCCATACGAGCCGTATCCGTAAAGCACCAACGGATTGCGTCCGTTTTTCACAAGACCTTTTTTATAAACCAATGACACTGGCACAAGCACTCCGTCTTTCGCCGGAGCCATAAGACGTTCCGTCACATAATCCGACGGATTGTAACCGCCGACAACCTCCTGCTGCTTCAGGAGTTTTGCCGTCTTGCCGACCATATCATATTGATACACAGAGCTTGGCGTTGTCATTGAGGTGTAAGCATATCTCAGCAGATGCGTGTCGAACTCCGGATTTGCCGAGGCTCCGACGGTGTATGCCGCTTCACCGAAATCGATGTAATAATCAGTCTTCCTGTCCCACGACAGCACCCGCAGATTTGTCAGTCCGTTGATCCTTTCCTCAATGACGATGAAATCAGCGAAGATGTCGATGTCTTCAACGAGAACATTTTCGCGGTAGGCAATGAACTCCTCCCAGTTTTCTTTTTCGGTCGCGTTGACCGGCGTTCTCATCACCTTGAAATTCCTGGCACCGTCGGCATTTGTTATGATGTAAAAATATTCGCCATAATGCCCGATGCCGTAAAGCATGTCATTCTGTCGTTTCTGAAAGACCTTGAACTCATCTTTTGGCCTGTCGGCATTGATGAACCTTATCTCCGAACTCAAAGTGCTTTCTGATATGATGACGATATATCTGTCTGATTTTGTTTTAGTTATATACGCATAAAACGTCGCATCCTGTTCATAGAACACCTCCACATCATCTTTCGGGTCGGTGCCGACTTCATGGCGCATGATACGGCAGGAACGCAACGACTCGTCTTTCATGCTGTAGAAAATCGTCTTGTTGTCGTTGGCCCAGACCATATTTCCCGTCGTGTTTTGGATGACTTCGGGGAACATTTTGCCTGTGGCTATTTCTTTCACGAAAATCTGATACTGCCTACGGCTGACTGTGTCAACGCTATATGCAATCAGTTGATTGTCAGGGCTTACATTATACGCGCCGATGTCAAAAAACGAATACCCGCGCGACATCTCGTAGCCATTGAGCAAGACCTCTTCAACGCCTTGTCTTGCCAAATCGAGGTAATCGTCGTTCAAGGCGCGGCGGCGGCAGTAAATCGGATATTCCATGCCTTCCTCAAAACGCGAGTAATAGACATAGCCTTTATGTCTGACAGGTACCGACACATCGTCTTGTTTTATTCTTGCGACTATCTCCTCAAACAACTGATGCTGAAGCGGTTCCGTGTGTTTCATCATTTCCTGTCCGTAAGCGTTTTCAGCTTTGAGGTAGTCGATGACTTCAGGATTTTCACGCTCGTTGAGCCAATAATAATTATCTACACGGGTATGACCGTGAATTGTCATCTCGTGTGGTATTTTTTTCAGAGAAGGTTTTTCCATCATTAGAATGTTAGGGTCAAGCTTACGCTCGGCATGATTGGCAGCTGATACATTGTCTCGCCTGAGACGATATCGACAAAGAAAACGTTATTTCTGTTGTAAATGTTCGTCACGCTGAGGTCGAGTTCGAGGTTCACGCGGTCGCTGAAGTTGAACTTGCGTTTCGCATCGATGTCGAACCTGTGGTATGTAGGCAGTTCGCCTTTGTTGAGGTCATCGTAGATGAGTCCGAGGTTGCCATTGGCTCCGATGAAGTTATCGCCTATGTTACCCAACTGATAATTCTCATAGAATCCGCTGACTTGTGTGAACGGGAAGCCTGAGCCGAAGTTCCAACGGCCGCTGAGTTCCCACTGTTTGCGTGCGCCCGCGCTGTAAGTCACGATGACATTGATGTTATGGCGGCGGTCATAGTGTGTCCGGTAATTCACGAGCTGTCTGCTTTCATTTTCGTAGTTCTTATTGACATGAGCGTATGAATAGGCGGCCCACACATACCATCTGAACTGCTCGAATTTGAGCGAGAAGTCGATGCCGTATGCCTTGCCGTTTTCGATCATGAAGTCTTTCTTCAGGATGTCGGGTGTTCCGTATGGCGCGTTATTCTCGGCAAAGAGCTGGTTTCTGTTCATATTCGACAGCTGCTTGAAGTCTTTGAGATAGCCTTCAATGTTCAATGTAAGATTGCTTACGACATCGAATTCAGTGCCGATGATGTAATGGTTCGCCTTCTGGAGTTTGGTCGTCACCTCTTTGCCATTGAATTTCTTCGGCAGGTTGTCGGGTCCGGAAAGGAAGCCATAGAAGAGGTTCACCACGTCGCGGTCGCTGTTTGCCGCTATGAGATTCTGTGAATACATGCCCGCTGCGCCCTTGATGCGGAACCAGTCGGTCACGTTGTATTTTACCGCAAGGCGCGGCTCAGGCGAGACTTCCGCCAGGGATGCATACCATTGCAGACGGAAGCTCGGCTCAATGATGAGTTTTTTGAGTTGCCATTTATATTTGATGAACGCACCGAGTTCGGTGGTGTTCTCCGTCATGTCTATATCTATTCCGTTCGCCTTTCTGTAGTCGAAAACAGTCTTGAAACCGAGTATCTCAACACCATATTTCAATGTGTTTTTACCGAGAAAATACGAAAAATTGAAGCCAGCGTTGAAGCCGCCTATCGAGCTTGAGCGCGGATTATTGTTTGCCTCGTGGAGTTCAGCGATATAGTTTGAATACGCAATGTTTCCTTCGACAAGGACCGGCGACTTGCCGGGGATTATCACCATGCTTGCGCCGCCGCCGTATGATTTCCAGTTGAAGTCGGATATTGACTTGTAATTGTTAACCTGGTCATTAAAGCTGAATCCGAACAGGTTAACCTTGCTTCCGTTGGCTGCGTTGAGTGATATTTTGCCGTATAAATCCTGATATTCATACGGCAGTATGCCGCATTTTATCATCGGGTTATATATGTTCTTACTGGTCTCTTCGAGGTATGACGCCTTGGCGGAGAGGATGAACGAGAGGCTCACGTCATTGTCCGACTTTGCTTTCTTGAGGGGTCCTTCAAGGAGGACTTTCGCGCCGAAGGTCGATGCGCCGACCTTACCTGAGATGCGTTTCTTGTTGCCATCGCGGGTCGTGATGTCCATCACGGAAGAGACGCGTCCGCCGTATTCAGCCCCGAAGCCGCCGGTATAAACCTCCGCATTCCTGATGATGTCGGTGTCGAAGACGGAGAACAAACCGATGCTGTGGAACGGGTTATACACGATCATTCCGTCAAGAAGCACCTTGTTCTGAATCGGGGAGCCGCCGCGGATGTAAAGCTGACCGCCCTGGTCGCCTGTGAACACGACACCAGGTATGACCTGAAGATACTGGGCGAGGTCGGCCTGACCGCCTATCGACGGTATCTTGGTTATGGTCTTCGGCGTGATGTTCACCACCGAAGTCTTGGTCTCCGTCCTCGCCTCGATTTTTTCGGCGGTAACGCTGACAGCCTCCAATTTTATCGAAGCCTCACTCAGATTATATTTTTTTGACACTATCTGATTGCCTTTCAATGTGACAGGGTCTTTTATTGTATCGCATCCGACCATCGTCACCATCACGAAATAGCTGCCGTCGGGTATTCTTGTAATGCTGAAATACCCGTTGATATCTGTCGTTGAGCCTAATGTCGTGCCCTCAAGATACACATTTGCGAACATCATCGGTTCGCCGGTTGCGGTCTCATAGACGAAACCCTTCACGGTGTTATCGCCTTGGGCAAATGCGAAGGCACTGTTAATCAATAAAATGAATGTAATGACAATCCTGTTCAAGATGCGAGATTTATTCATATCTTATTTCGCTATAAAAATTAATAAAACGTGCAAAGATAATGAAATAAATCTTAAACCCAAGTTATTTTTTTATGAATTTACTTTGTTTCTTGCGATGCCTTTCTTATCAGTTCCAATTCTTTCTCGGAAAACTTTTCCGGAAGCGAAAGCTGCACCTTCAGCAGCAGCACGCCCTCACCTTCCTTACCGTAATGTGGCATTCCCAACCCCTTGAGTCTCAACACGCTGTTATTCTGCGTCTGTGGTTTAATCGGCACATTCACGATGCCTTTCATGGTCTCGACTGCCACCTTCCCGCCAAGGATCGCCGTATATACATCGACATTTATATTTTTTATCAAATCATCATCAGAGCGTTGATATTCAGCGTCTTTGGCGATGAATATCTTCATCAGCAGGTCGCCGTTCTCTCCGCCATTGACACCTGGAGCACCTTTGCCTTTCACGCGCAAGGTCTGCCCGTCACTCACCCCAGGTTTTATTGACACCTTTATCGTCTGACTGCCGACATTTATCAGCCGTTGGGAACCGGAATACGCCTCCCGCAAAGTGAGGTTTAACGATGCCGTCACATCCTGTCCTCTCATGGCTCGTGAACGGCCGCGACGTCCGCCGAAGTTACCGAAACCGCCAATGTCACTGAAATCAAAGCCACCATGACCGCCGAAAAACCTTTCGAAAAAATCAGAGAAGCCGCTCGCACCAAAGTCTTGATCACCAAAGCCCTGGAAACCGCCGCCGAAACCGGCGTTCTCGTATTGTTTCCAGTTAGCACCAAGCTCATCATATTTCCTGCGGGAATCTTCTTTGCCCAAGACCTCGTATGCCTCGGTAATCTCCTTGAATTTCTCCTCGGCGGCCTTGTTGCCAGGATTCTTGTCGGGATGATACTTCACCGCCAATTTTCTGAAAGCCTTTTTTATTTCATCCTGCGAAGCTGACCGCCCGACACCCAAAATCTTGTAATAATCTTTATAATCCATAGTTTTCCCCTTAATTAATAAACGATAGAGACGCCAAACGGAGGCGCCTCTATCAAATTTTGTGCCAAAAAACTTATCTTAAATAATTGAATGTCAATAGCGTTTGATACTTACATTCGACACGGCACAAGTCAACTCTATTACGACATTCTGCGCCGCTGAACCATAATTCGATGTCTCATATACGCCTCTGCTGACTTTTTCAAAGCCGTCAAACGACCTGTTGCTCAACGCCGAATCGCTCTCAATACGGCATCCTGCCGACTCCGGCACGCGTATCGTAATGTTTGAGACTCCGGTCTCGACATCAATTCTCGTGTTTTCATAAAGCGTACCAACCTTCAAATCTACATCACAGACACCGCCTTCAAGATTTATCTCGGAGACCTTGTAATCAGAAAAGTCATAATTGACATCACAGGCGCCGAGTTTAAAGTCAAAGCTCCATACAGGATTAGTATTCAACGACATAGAAAACACATTATCCTGTTTTTTCACATTCTTGCCGTTATTTCCCTCGCTTGAGAATTTTATTTCAGCTTCATTTGCGCCATTATATCTCACATTGAAAGCCTGATGAATAAACCGGCTTTTGTTTGATGCATAAATCAGATTCGTAGTCGGGGAACCGAGCCGCAGACTTCCGGCACCATATTGCACTTCAACCTCAACCATGCTTATATCTTTTTTGTATGGTTCAGAAAATTCCTGAACAACATCCCATTCAGCATCATTTATATCATCTTGATTATCAACAGATTCATCTTCATAATCATCCCAATCACCGTTAATTGTCACCGAGTGTCTGACTGATGAACCACAACTGCCGTCCATGCATGTATAGCCTATCACACCGCCTAAAACCACTACGGCCACAATGCCAGTACGAATCCACCGATTGATTGGCAGGACACATACACCTATGATTATCAACAGCAAAGGCCATAATCTTATGACATTTTGCCATACAATATGAATGTCGAAAAATATCACGCACATCGCGAAGACTCCGATGATGATCAGCATCATGCCGGTCGCAAAGCCATCGCCTGATTTTGTCTTTGAGTTAGCCATTGTTCTGATTTTTTTGAGTGTTAATGATAATTACGACGCCAAGAACGATAAGAATCACCGGCCACAGTTTCCAGATCCAGTCAATGTATAAAAAATTATCCATCAATGCAATCAAACCAATGACAATCAATATTATAGAAATTATGACTGCTCCTTTGTGGCCGCCGTATTTTTCATCAGGTGTAATGTCGATTGTTGATTTCTCCTGTTGCGTATTGTTGAAATTCAACACTTTTTGTGATGGTGCAACAATCCAGAGGATGATGTAGAGCCAGAATCCGAAGCTGCCGCAAAGTGCCGCGACCACGAAAAGCACGCGCATCAGGGCGACATCAAGGTTCAGATAATCAGCGAGGCCGGCACACACGCCGCCTATGACGCGATTGGTGCTGGAACGTTCAAATTTTTTGTTTTCCATTTTCAGTAATTTTTTTAACTAACAGCAAACTTTATTCTTTTTTTGTCTATTTTCGCAAAAAAATAACAATCATGCGATTTTTATGTTCATTTTTGGTCTTCATAACGTTACTTCTGTTCAATTGCTGCACTGATGAGAAAAAAAATTTCACAGGCACGTCAGATATATATGAGAAATTTGCGGAGCCGGAAATGCAATACCGTCCGTTTGTCAGATGGTGGTGGAATGGCGATAAGGTTGAGGCTGAGGAACTCAAGCGTGAGTTGAGCCTTTTGAAAGATGCCGGCATCGGCGGCGTTGAGATAAATCCTGTTGAATTTCCAAGTTACTGTGACAGCGCAGGCAAAGAGTCGTTAATCTGGTTAAGCAAGGAATGGATTGATATGCTGCAAGTTACGTTTGACGAGGCTGATCGTCTCGGTATGACATGCGACCTCATTGTCGGCTCCGGCTGGCCCTTCGGTGCCGAGTTCCTTGAAGGCGATGAACGCGCTCAGGTCATCGTCAACTACGCTGAAAAAGTGTCAGGCCCCGTGTCACTGACAATTTGTCAAGACAGCATCTTCAAGAAAGCACAACCTGAAATCAGTTCGCCGTATGATGGCATGACGTCGGAACTCTTCGCGCTGCGGCTTTATCCCAATCCGGCCGGCAATCCGCACGATTACACAGATTTACTTCCTTTTTCAAAAGACGGAACATTTGAAATTGACGTACCGGAAGGCGATTACACCATCGGGGCACTCGTGAAATATAATGGTTTTCTTGAAGTTATAAACGGAGCACCTGGTGCGGCCGGTCCCGTCCTCAACCACCTCGACTCGGCAGCAGTCGGCAGATACCTTTATAATATGTCCGACAAGATTCAAGCACAAATCGGGCCGTTGAGCAAGCACATCCGCGCACTTTTCACCGATTCAATGGAACTCGAAGGTGCCAACTGGACATCTGGCATGGCTAAGGAGTTTGAAGCACGTTACGGCTACGATATCACTGATTATCTGCCGTTTATACTCTTCGAGATCGGCTCGATGGGAAGCGCGAAGCATTACAATCCCGTCATACCGATCACCGGCGATTTTCTTGACGATGTGCAACGCGCCCGCTTCGACTTTGAAAGCTTCAAGGCGGATTTGATGCTCGAACGTTTCACCCACACATACCAGTCGTGGTGCCGCGACCTCGGTGTGAAGTCACGCGCACAGGCCTACGGCCGCGGCTTCTATCCACTTGAAAACGCAATGGATTATGACATTCCCGAAGGTGAGGCTTGGACCACTAACTGGTTGAGGCACAAGCCAGGAGAGGAGATGTCAGAGAAAGACTACCGCCGTGGCAGGGCTTACACCATGGTCAACAAATTCGTGTCGTCGGCAGCGCATCTCGCCGGAAACAGAACCATGAGCTGCGAGGAAATGACCAACACTTACACCGTTTTCAACATGACGCTCGACCAGCTGAAACTCGGCGGCGACCAAGCTGCCATTTCGGGTGTCACGCACTCCATTTTCCACGGGTTCAACTACTCGCCGAATCTTGAAGTTGAGTTTCCAGGATGGATTCGCTACGGCGCATTCTACTCGGAAAACAATACATGGTGGAGACATTTCCACATTTACAACGACTATAAAGCCAGACTTTCAACAGCATTACAACACGGTGATTATCATGCGGATATTGCAATACTGAATCCCGAAAACGACATGTGGAGCACCATCGGAATGCAGAACGAGCCGTTCCCAAATGTCACACGAGCGCAATACAAGACTTTCATCTGGGAATGCATCAGCAAAACCGGCGGCGGAAGCGATTACATCACAGAAAACATCATCAACAAATCAGACATCAGAAGAGGTATCATCAGCTTCAACGAAAGAAATTACAACACATTGATTATCATCAACGTTGAGAGTCTCTTTCCAGAAACCGCGAAGAACATAGCGCAATTCGCGCAAAGCGGCGGGAAAGTCATCTGCATCGATACGATACCATACAAGTCGTTGGGGTTGAGAAAAGACAAAAAGACTCAAGACTCCATTGTCAATCATTACATTACGGAAGTTTCAAAATGCAAGAACTTCGTTTTCGTCAAGCCTCCGCAAGAAGGCTTCCTGCCTTGGTACGACAGCCTGATGAAAGCAGAGAGACTGCCGCATTACATGGACATTGAAACACCAAACATGTATCTGATGCAAAACCGTTACACCACCGACGATGGCTGCGAGATGATTTTCCTCTCAAACTCAAACAGATACGAATCGCACAAGACAAAAATCACCTTTCACAAGGAACTCACCAAACGCAAGTATCCGTGGATCTGGGACTTACATACCGGCGAGCGGCATCGCATCAACCTTGACAGAGACGGCAGCTTCGAGTTTGACTTCGGTCCGGCAGAGAGCGTCCTCCTGGTTTTTGACAGAAACAAAGGTGATGCAACTGATTACAAAAGTGAAGATTTAAGAGCCGAAAGCGAAGATTTTAGCTTTGACTGGGATGTCGAATTCCTTCACGCCCGCACAGACACAACTTTCACAGCTCATTTTGACACACTTATTGATTTGAAAAACAATGACTTATACAAACATTTCGCTGGCGACATCGTTTACACAAAGGACATAAATCTTGATTCGGTGCCAACCACTTTAGACCTCGGACTTGTTCACGGAGTTTCAGAACTATTTGTAAACGGACAGTGCGCCGGCGTGAAATATTTCGGCAGAAGAGTTTACGACATCACACCTTATATTATAAAAGGTGGGAATAAAATCGAGATTCGTGTGACAACAACGTTAGGCAATTACATGAAGTCGCTGCCCGATGAGAACCGCGTGGTTTACGTTTACGTAAACAACAGACGCAGGATGCAGGATTTCTGTAGCCAAGGGATGATTGGACCTGTCAGAATAATTTATTAAACTGAATATCAAATAATTACAATAATGAAAAAATTATTTTTATCAATTATCTTTGCAATTTCGATGGCATTTTCAGCAAGTGTCTTCGCGCAGGAAAAGCCCGTTTACAAAGCCTCAATGTTCGGCATCCGTTCCGACGGAGTGACGATGAACACCGGCTCCATCCAGAAGGCAATCGATTGGATTTCGGAGCAGGGTGGCGGCACGTTGAGTTTTTATGTCGGACGTTACCTCACCGGAACGATACACTTAAAGTCAAACGTGACGATTGAGCTTGATGAAGGCGCGATTCTCGTAGGCAGCACTAACCCGTGGGACTACGACAAACTTGAAGCCACCAACGACCATGCCTTCATCATGGCAGAAGGCGTCGAAAACATCAAAATCATCGGAACACGCAACAGCGGCGGCGTCATCGACGGACGCGGACGGGAAGTCGGGTTCAACTGCACCAATATGGTGCATGTCGGCATCATCAACGACAGACTCGGAAACGACCGCGCAAATGAGGCAATCCGCCCGCGACTTCTTCTTTTCAGAGAATGCAAAAACGTGGAAATAGATAACGTAACTTTCAAAAACTCAGCGAGTTGGGTTTGTATGTACGACCAATGCGAAGACGTGAAAGTCAACAACGTGCATGTCGAAAGCACCGCCTATTGGAACAACGACGGCATTGACATCGTTGACTGCAACAATTTCATCCTGACTGACAGCTACATCAACGCGAGCGATGACGCAATCTGCCTCAAGTCACACAGTACCAAGAAGTTATGTCAAAACATCGAAGTTAGGAACTGCACTGCACGTTCAAGCGCGAGCGGGATAAAATTCGGCACCTTCGCCGTCGGCGGCTTCAAAGACGTGAGAATCATAAACAACAGAGTCTATGACACATACAGAAGTGCCATCACCATCCAAAGCGTTGACGGCGGCATCTGCGAGAATGTCATCGTCGATTCGCTTTACGCCGTGAATGTCGGCAACGCCATTTACCTCAATATCGGAGCGCGTCGCGACAAGCAGAGCTTCATGGAAAACATCACGATAAGAAACATGTACTGTGAAATCGCCGCCGGCAAGCCCGATGAAGGCTACGAATACGAAGGGCCGGTTGAAGACCTTCCGCGCAACACATCGCCTTGCGGCGTTATCGGATTGAAAGACAGCAAGATAAAAAACGTCACACTCGAAAACATCGAGATAATTTATCCTAACGGTGGCGACAGATTCTACGCATACGTTGGTCTCAACGAACTCGACAAAGTTCCGGAAATGCCGAAAGCCTATCCTGAATTTTCGCAGCACAAGGAGCTTCCGGCCTGGGGTTTCTTCATCCGTCACGTCGATGGCATCACGATGAAAAACATCAAACTGACAAATCTGAAAAAAGACTATCGCACGGCAATAGTGCTCGATGACGTTCAAAATCACAGCATCACCAAGCTGACTGTCGAGGAAAAAGGCGCGGCAAAAAGCAAGAAAAACATCTTCGAAAGAAAATAAATCGTCGTATTTTTCTAAAACAATCATTCTAAACACATTGATTAACACATCATTACGTTAAAGAATTAATTTTAGTAAATTATTTTACTATAATAGTTATTACTATACATTATTTTACTATTTTTGCAGACGAAATTATTAACACCATGTTTTTTTCACCAACCAAACACCAGATTTCAAGCACAGCCGACGGTCGCGTTTGTGACGACTGCGGCTGGCTGCTTGATTTTCCGAACGCTGAGAAGCCCGGATTGATTCGGGCGATTTACGAGAAGAAGCAACTTGAAGTGAGAGAAGATCTGCCAGGTCTTTACCGTTATGCCGACTGGCTTCCGATAAAGAGGATTTTGCAGGGTGCATCATGTCCGGTGACATACAGGAGCGAGCGTCTTGCCAACAGATTACGGCTCAGCAACTTATACATCACTTTCAACGGATGGAACCCGTCTGTCGGCGCCACGATGCGCACCTGCTCATTCAAAGAGACAGAAGCTTATACAGTCTGTGCGCGTCTCGGCGAGAACCAACGCGACGAAGTGATGGTTGTATCGTCGGCCGGCAACACCGCCCGTGCATTTGCGCAGGTTTGTTCAGACAACAACATCAAGCTTTTGCTGACGGTGCCGGAGGGCAACATAAGTGCTTTGTGGTTCGAGAAGCCGTTGAATCCTTGCGTGAAGCTGCTTTGCACCGAGAGCGGGAGCGACTATTTCGATGCCATCAACCTTGGGAACATCATCTGCGAGCTTGACGGTTTCTTTGCTGAAGGCGGTGCAAAAAACATAGCGCGGCGTGACGGAATGAGCACGACCATGCTCTCAGCAACCACCTTCATCGGACACATTCCCGAATTTTATTTTCAGGCGGTAGGGAGCGGCACAGGGGCGATAGCGGCATGGGAAGCGAATCTGCGTTTCATCGGAGACGGACGTTTCGGAAACAACAAGGCCAAACTGTATGTGTCACAAAACAAACCGTTTACGCCGATGTACGACGCATGGAAGCAACATTCACGCGCTCTTCTCCCCTACGATGCAGAACAGGCACGCGATGACGCTTCTGCAATTTATGCCAAAGTGCTTTCAAACCGCAAACCGCCTTATTCGTTGTGCGGCGGGCTGTTTGACGCAATGCAAGACACCAACGGCGAGTTCTTCGCTGTCACGAATGAAGAAGCCAAAAACGCAGGCGGTTTATTTGAGGAACTCGAAGGCATTGATATACATCCGGCCGCGGCAGTAGCAACCGCTTCGCTCATCCAAGCCGTTGAGAACAAGCAAGTTAAAGAGGACGACATCGTAATGCTAAACATCACCGGCGGCGGCGAGAAACTGTTCAAATCAACGCACAAGATAACATATCTGAAACCAGATCACGTCTTCAGCGTGAACGCCACAAAAGACGAAATAAAAGATTACGTTTCAAAATTGAAATGGTAAAAAAACGTAGAGACGCCACATTGTGACGTCTCTGCGTTCGCATTTGTTTGAAAGATGCCACATTGTGACATCTCTGTTCTCTTATCTCTTAACTACCTTGTTCACAACCGAATTTCCATGATTATCAATGATTTCGAGCATGTATATACCTGTATTGAAACCGCTGAGGTCAAGTATGACATTATCTGAATTTGCCTTGACGGAAATCATTTCCTGACCGCAGATGTTATAAACATTCACGACATTGATATCCTGTCCTTTGACATAGACGTTACCATTTGTCGGATTAGGATAGATGTTTGACTTAACTGTCTCGTTTTCAACGGTTCCAGTATGGTCAACGAGGCTCTTGACGATTCCTACAGAAGTTTTTTCATCAGGATAAATTGCCACGACTTCCACCAGATTAGATACAGCGCCTGTGTATTCTGCCTGGCAAGATGTGTTCGTTGTGTTCTCAACAAATTCACCGTTGACATAAACGTCGTAGCTCAAAGCGTTGCCGCCTTCCGGAGCTTCCCATATTGCCATCATGATGTTGCTGCCATCTTCCATATCGAAGGTGAGGTTCTGTACCGGATAAGGGTGAACATCGGTATAGTCATAGAGGAAATGACTGTTAACCATCTCTTTAGTTCCGAGATTCTGCATCCATGCCGAGACTTCGAGGTCACTCATCTCTTCAACGTGTGTCGATGACATATCGAATGAATATTCAAAATGCTGGCATTCACCTGCCGGGATATTAAGGGCATCGCCTGACGGACTTGTCAAGAATTTCATCATAATGTGGTGGAATGTTGACTCGCCATTGCCGCCGACATTGTTGTGTGTTTCTTTTTCATTCACAGTGACAAAAGCCTTTTCGACAGTTATATCATAATATGCCATGAAATCGACTTTGACGTTGATTGTGTTTCCATCAACATTGAACGAACCTCTCACGTCGCCGAAAGCCGGTGTGTTGTATGAGGCTGTCAAAGCTGCCTGTGAAACAGAAGTAAAGCCTTGGTCGGCACCATCGAGGAAAGTCTGCGGGACAGCGCTCACACCATAATATGTTCTTCTTGTGCCACCTTCGGCTGTGTAATAAGGATCACCACTGCCAGGCCAGTTCATCGGGTATTTCGTGTAGGTGTATTTGCCTTGGTTGTTGTTCTCCAACGCCACCATCGCGCTGTTCACCTGGACGCACGGTCCGCATGTCGAGCTTGAGAAATGTTCAATCATGGAGATTCTCTGTGCCGAGCCGAGTGCGGCATTTACATTTTTATCAAGAGTATTGTTGGTGAGTTCATCGTCTTCCACTCCATTTACCGACTCAACATTGACGGTGAGCAAATAGCTTCCGGGAATAAGTTCCAACGGAACAGCAAAAGTATATTGTGCCGTATGAAGTGATTCCAGGTTTGTACTGAATGTTTCTTCAACCATTTCATTTTCATCAACCTGATATGAAACCGTAAATTCACTGATTGCGTTTTCACCTTTGTTCATCACCGTGAAATTGACATCTGTCATTCCTGCGACAACAACAGAAGAAACGTCAATTGAATTCAGAGAAAGGTCGAGTTCCTCCGGAGCGAAAATCTCAATGTCATCAAAATACCAGTCGTTGATGTTGTAGCTGTTGCCTGTGTAAGCTATGCAGAACATGACAGAACTCTGTCCCATATCAGGGGTCTCGATGTTCTGACATACCTCCCAAGAATCGCTTGAGTTGTAATTCTGATACCAGCCTTCGTTCCATGTCGTGCCGCCGTCAGAAGAAGTGCAGATTGCCAGCTTGTGTGAACCGCTGTAGTTGTCGAGTGCATGTTTGAATGACACCACAACTGATGAAACTCCAGTGAGGTCAACGGCAGGTGTGCAGAGACGCGATGTGCCGTTGAATGACGGATTGTAGTAAAAGTCCAATTCATTGGCACTTCCGCCAGCATTCTCCGTGGCCGAAATGCTCCAGTTCTGCAAGCCGGATTCTTTGATTGTCCATCCTGACGGCATTGTTGAACCGTTGAAATGTTCATTGATAAACGTTAATCTTGTCTGTGCAAATACTGACACTGAAAGCAGTAATGCTAACGTTAGTAATAATGATTTTTTCATAAGCGTAAATTTTAAAATTACGTCGCAAAGTTAATATTTTTCAAAAACCGAAAACACATTTTTTAGAAAAAATTATGTAATTTTGCAGAAATTATGAAGCAAGAGATTTTAAATAAGTCACGAGAGTATTTTCCGGAAGTCGTCGCTATCCGGCGGCAGCTTCATCAACATCCTGAATTGAGTTTCTGCGAAAAAGACACAGCAGAACTCATTAAACGCTGTCTTTCTTCAAAAAACATTGAGTTTCAATCAGATATAGCAGGTCACGGAATTATCGCAACAATAAAAGGAACAAAAAAAACTCCACACTCCACTCTAAAGGCTTCACACCTGACGATAGCATTACGCGCCGACATGGACGCACTTCCGATTCAGGAGACGAACGACATTCCTTACCGTTCGGTGAATCAAGGTGTGATGCACGCCTGCGGCCATGACGCACACACAGCGATGCTTCTCGGAACAGCTTTAATCTTGAACGATTTACGTGACAGTTTCGACGGCACAATCAAGCTCGTTTTCCAACCCGGCGAGGAGAAACTCCCTGGCGGCGCGTCTCTGATTCTGGATTCAGGCACATTAAATGATGTCCAACTTATTATCGGACAACATGTTACTTCTGACTTAAAATGCGGCGAGGTCGGTTTCCATTCAGGGCCTTACATGGCATCGTGCGATGAAGTCAATATATTAATAAAAGGTGCAGGCGGTCACGGCGCGAAACCGAACGAGAGGAATCAGACTGTTGTCGCAGCAGCGAAAACCGTCACGAGACTCGCTGAGATGTATCCGGAAAATGATGAAACAGTTTATAAGTCAAACGGACTGCTGAGTTTCGGCGAATTTCTCGCCAACGGCACTTATAACGTCGTCCCATCACAGGTATCACTCAAAGGCACAATGCGCACCTTCGATGAAAACAAACGTAAATTATTAAAAGACAATATTTTAAAAATGGCCAACGAAACGGCTTCCGAACACGGCTGCACCGCCGAAGTCTTTATTGAAACAGGTTATCCATCGGTAAAAAATGATGAGAGACTTACAGATTTCTGCAAGAAAACAGCTGCTGAATATCTTTGTGAGACAGACATAAAAACCGTCCCGCAACAGATGACCGCCGAGGATTTCGGATGGTATTCGCAGAAAATCCCAGCATGTTTCTATCGTCTTGGAACAGCTGACCCCGACAAAGCCATTGACTCAATGCAACATACATCAACATTTAACATAGATGAAAACGCCATGCAACTCGGAACCGGTTTGATGGCTTTCATCGCCATAAACATATTGAAAGATGAAAATATTATTAGCCCACGCAATTAAAGAGGAAAAGGTTGACATCACCATCCCAAATGCCGAAGTCGCATACGTAGAGACCGGCGTCGCAAAAGCACGCGCCGCATTGCGCCTGATGCATGCAGTCTGCGAATTTCACC
>JAKSMZ010000109.1 GCA_024400355.1 Bacteroidales bacterium | reverse complement strand
TGTTTCCACTGCCGAATTCAACATCGTCTATTGCCAAATAACTGTCGGGAATGTCCTTTATCTGCTCGAATGATTTGTCGGCTCCGCCTACTTCTATGGTGCATTTGCCGTCAATCAGGAAATCGCCTTTTTTAACAGAGTTGAGTTCGTGCTTAATCCCGACTTGGTTGTTGAAAAAAGTCTCCCTTATGGTTCCGATTTCTGGGAAACGGTTATAGGCGTACATGAGATTTGTGTTGTCGAGAAACAGTTTGTCGGGTGCCGACATCTGCCTGATGGCTTTTGTGCGATTCTTGAGCTGGCTTAACAATGCACTCTTTTCCAGCAAATCCAACAGTTTCAGACCTTGCTCGCGACTTGTCTCAAGCTGCCCGTACAAATTGATTGCTTTTTTCGCTGCAAAGATACAAAACAATATTCAAATATGGAAAAAATTTTCAAAAAACCATATTGGAATATTGTTTCAGGTGGATCCTATAAATTCCATGACTTGTAAAAATCTGACCAATAGCTTTGTTTTTTTTGTAAAAAACAGTGAAAAAATAATGAAATTATGATGAAAATCACACTGCCGTGTTTCTGATTCTTCGCTTCCTGTCTTTTTTGCATAAAATCATCTCCATAAAATTAAAATTTGTATCTTTGCGGCTCGCAATCGAAACTATAAATTAATGTATATGAAGAAGTTGTTTTTTGCAATGTTGCTTGCCGCGATGAGCATCGCCGGCCTTGCGCAGAGAATGGATTATGTTGATGTCACAAACCATCCCGACGGACGCTACTCAGATGAGTCATCGAACATTGTTGTCACGGGCTTCGTGCTTGATGGCAAGAAGACCGGCACATGGATCGAATGCCATTCCAACACCGAGCTGCCTCATTTCATCGCGCAATACGCTGATGGCAAACTCGAAGGCATTTACCTCGAAATAGACAAACAGGGCTGCCTCTTGAGCCAGATGGAATACAAGAACGGCTTGCCCGACGGCACATCGCTGAAATGGGCGAAAGGTGGCCGCCTCTCGGAAATGGTGAGCTACAAGAACGGACTCAAGGACGGGCCGGTGAAGCTCTGCTACGAAAAGGGGACGGTAAAGGAGGAGTCGAGCTACAAGAACGGACAGCGCGACGGCGTGACAATATGGTATGCATACATGGAAAAGGAACAAGGCCCGAAGATGGCTCTCTATACCTACAAGGACGGGGTATTCGACGGACTTCAGGAGACGTATTATGACAACGGTGCCATTAAGACAAGAAAGATGTTTAAGGATAATGTGCAGGTCGGTGCCGCCACTGAGTTCTACGAAGACGGCAGCGTGAAAAGCGAAACCGTGTATAAAAATGGAGCGGTTTCGGGTAAAATTAAGGAATATCCAAAGGGTAAGAAGTCGCCGAAATAATGTTTTTGCTCTGATTTTCGTTCGAACAAATTGATTTATTGGTTGTTATGATTGTGGAAATAATAATCAGCAAAAGGCAGGCCGTTATTGAATATTTGCTATCTTTGCCGATTAAAATTTCTGGCAATTGGAAAAGTATGAAATATAAAAAATAAAGAATGAAAATGAGCAAAACACGTACAGAAAGTGACCTTATCGGCACACGCGAAATTCCGGCAGAAGACTACTACGGAATCCAGACAGTAAGAGCAATTGAGAACTTCCCGATTACGGGCATAGGCCTCAACCGTTACCCTGAGCTTGTGAAGTATCTCGGAGTCATCAAGAAGGCGGCGGCCATCGCCAACGGCGAGACAGGCAAATTCAGCAAGGAGATCGCCGATGCCATAGTGAAGGCTTGCGACGACGTCATAGCCGGCAAGTACGACAACCAGTTTATCGTCGATGTCATCCAGGGCGGTGCAGGCACCTCGACGAACATGAACGCCAACGAGGTCATCGCCAACATCGCGTTGGAATACATGGGACATCAGCGCGGCGAATACCAGTACTGCTCGCCGAACGACCACGTCAACGGCTCACAGTCAACAAACGACGCTTATCCTTGCGCCACACGCCTGGCCATCTTCGCCAAACACCTCACACTGTTACCGGTCATCGACAGATTCATCGACTCACTCGAAAACAAAGCGAAGGAGTTCAAGAATGTCATCAAGATGGGACGCACCCAGCTTCAGGACGCTGTGCCTATGACACTCGGCCTCACATTCCACGCCTTCGCCAAGGCCATGCGCGACGAGAGATACCGCATCTGCAACGCGGCCGAGGAATTCCTCACGGTGAACATGGGCGCGACCGCAATAGGAACAGGCATCTGCTCCACGCTGGAATACCGCGCCGCCTGCCATAAGGCTCTCCGCGAAATAACAGGCTGGGACATCCAACTCACCGGCGACTTCGTCCAGGCCACATCAGACGCCACCTCAATCATGATTTACTCGGCGGCTTTGAGAAACCTCTGCACCACCGTGTGCAAGATCTGCAACGACCTCCGCCTGATGAGCTCAGGCCCGCGCTGCGGCCTCAACGAGATCAACCTCCCGAAGATGCAGCCTGGTTCTTCAATCATGCCTGGCAAGGTGAACCCTGTCATGCCTGAAGTCATGAACCAGATATGCTACCGCGTCATCGGCAACGACACGTGCATCATGCTCGGCGCCAACAACGCACAGCTCGAACTCAACGTCATGGAACCTGTCATGGTCTATGCCGCACTTGAGTCAATCGACCTTCTCATCAACGGCTTCGACGCGCTCACACGCCTCTGCATCAACGGCATCACCGCCAACGCGGAGCATTGCAACGACATGGTTGAGCACAGCATCGGCATCGTCACGGCACTGGTGCCGGTCCTCGGCTACAAGCCATGCTCGAAGCTCGCGAAAGAGGCCTTGGAAACAGGCAAGGGCGTCATTGAACTCATCAGGGAACAGAAGCTCCTTACCGAAGAACAGATCAAGGAATTCATGAACCCGAAGAACATGATGATCTGAAATTATATGTAAACACACTGGAAGATGGCCTCATTCGTGACGCCATCTTTTACCATTTATAAAATGTATAATCAAAACTAAAAAATCATAGTAAAATGTCTGAAAACAACACAGAATCAAAGAACTTAGGAAAGGTCATAAAGATTGTCATCTCGGTGGCTATCTTCCTTTTCTTCTGGATAGCTCCGTCAAGTTTGTACGGGCTTCCTGACATTTCAATCGTTGAACAGCGTGTCATCGCCGTGTTTGCATTCGCATTCGCGATGTGGGTGACAGAGGCCATCCCGTCGTGGACGACATCAGTGCTCATCGTTGTAATCTTGCTCCTTACCTGTTCCAACGGTGCCATCAGTTTCCTGAAGGAAGGTGACGGAGTCCGTGAAATAGGCACGTTGATTGGTTACAAGGGAATCATGGCGGCATTCGCCGACCCGACCATCATGCTGTTCCTTGGCGGTTTTGTCATCGCTGCCATCGCCTCCAAGATGGGTGTTGACGTGCAGCTCGCGAAAGGTCTGCTGAAACTCTTCGGACGCCGCTCGGAGTTTGTGCTTCTCGGCTTCCTCCTCGTGACAGGTCTGTTCTCGATGTTCATCAGCAACACTGCCACGGCAGCCATGATGCTCACGTTCATGGCACCGGTGCTCCGTCAGATGCCTGTTGACGGCAAGGGTAAGATCGGTCTCGTCATGGCCATCCCGATTGGAGCCAACATCGGCGGCATCGCCACACCTATAGGCACGCCGCCTAACGCCATCGCGCTTAAGTTCTTGAACGATGCTGAAGGCCTCGACATGGGCATCGGCTTCGGCGACTGGTTCCTCGTGATGTTTCCTTACACCATCGTGATGCTCCTCATCGC
>JAKSMZ010000108.1 GCA_024400355.1 Bacteroidales bacterium | reverse complement strand
GTGGGATATACCGCGAAGTATTTGAGATTAGAGATTAGAGATTAGGGATTAGAGAAGCTGACGCAAGATGACCGGCACGCGCCAGCCACTTTATAACTTTATAAACTTTCAACTATCTCAGCCTTATCACCTGCCCGACCTGCAGGACCGAGTTCTCGTCCAAGCCGTTCATTTTGAACAGTCTTTTCAGACGGACTGCATAAAGGCGCGAGACGTGCGAAAGCGTCTCACCTTTCTGTATGACGTGATATTTATAGTCATCGACAGCACGCAGGCGTTTCGGCTCGACATAAAGCACCTCGCCTTCCCTGAAGACCGTCCTGGCACCCAAGTCATTGTATTTCACCAACTGATATTTTCTCATTCCAAGCTCTTTGGCAAGAGCATCAAGAGAGTCGTTCTCCTTTGTGAAGATGAACTTCACCCCGAAGTTCTCGCGGATATAATGTTTGTCGGCTGTCACGCCGACCACGACACAGTTCTGCATTGACGGTACTTCGACCTGCTGTCTCCCAGCGCGTTTCTTCAGACGTTTCTGCTTCTTCGTTTCAACGGGATTCTGTTGATTATCACCTCCATCCGTTTCCGCATTTTTAACTTTCGGCTTTTCATTTTTAACCTTAAACTTACCGCTCGTCACCATCTCGTCATACTTCTGCAGGTCATAGTTCTCGATGAGTCGGATAAGCACCGAGGCGTATGTCGGCAGCGTGGCGTATCCTGCTTTCTTCAGGCCTTTCGCCCAGCCTTGATAGTCATTGATTTTCAAGTCGAAAAGTGCCTTGTAACGGTCGCGCTTCAGAAATTCGGAATGGTCGCGGAACGACTCCTCAGCATCGTCATAGACACGGAAACACTCATTCGGAGCGTCGTCGTCCATCCGCATCGTCCTGCCTTTCCAGTCGGAATGACACTTAATCCCGAAATGGTTGTTGCCCTTCGTGGCGAGAATGCTGTTTCCGTTGCCCGACTCGAGAATCCCCTGTGCAAGCGTTATCGACGCCGGAATCTTGTTTTTCACCATCTCGGTCATGGCGATGTCCTTGTATCTGCTGATGTAATCGAGCGTCTCCTTGCTCTGCTGCTTTTGCGCAAAGCAATTCATACTCATTAAAAACATGATTATCAGCGTTATTATACAAATCCTTCTCGTCATAACAGACCTAAAAACGCGCAAAATTACTAAAAATTATCAATGCCGGCATCAATTAATTCAACAATAAATACTGTTGCCGCAGATGTAAAATTTTTCATGCACGCCCTCTATGCAATTTTTAAAACTTTTAACTTTAAAAACTTCACAACCTTATAACTTTTTTTGTATTTTTGCGAGTCAAATTGAAAAAATGGATCATCTTCTAATTAAAAAATATTTCTCGGATTTAAATGAGACGCAACTGTCACAATATAAACAGCTTGCGCCGCTTTATGAAGACTGGAACAGCAAGATAAACCTGATTTCGCGCAAGGACATGGAGAATTTCTACGAGCACCATGTGCTTCATTCTCTTGCCATTGCGAAATATTTCGACCTTCTTCCGGGAATGAAGGTGATGGACATCGGCACAGGCGGCGGTTTTCCGGGCATTCCGCTGGCAATCATGTATCCGCAGACGAAATTCCTGCTTGTTGACAGCATCGGCAAGAAAATCAAGGTGGTTCAGGACGTGAAGGAGAAACTCGGACTGGAAAATGTCACAGCCATCAACGACCGCGCCGAGAACATCAAGGAAAAATTTGATGTCATCGTGAGCCGCGCCGTAACGCAGCTCCCTGACTTCGTGAAATGGTGCAACGGGAAACTCCGCATCACCAATGACATCGAGGCCGGCGGCATCCTTTATCTGAAAGGCGGTGACATCGAGGAAGAGCTGCGCAACGTCCCGAAAAACTGGAAACGCAAGACGGCGGCTATCAGCAGATGGTTTGAGGAACAGTATTTTGAGGAGAAATACGTGATTCAGCTTTGTTAGTTAAGAGAGTAGAGAGGAGAGTTAAGAGAGGAGAGAGGGAATTTGTGAAACTTGTGTTAAAAACTTGTGAGACTTGTGTTAAAAACTCGTGAAACTTGTGTTAAAAACTCGTGAAACTCGTGTTAAGAAATAATAAACCAAATAATTTAAACAAACAAAAAATGAAAAAGTTATTTTTATCATTGCTGCTCATCGCGACATTCGCAGTGAGCGGTTTCGCCCAGCAGGCGATGCCATGTCCGATGGATCCGAACGTACGTTACGGCAAGTTGGACAACGGCATGACGTACTACATCCGTCACAACGAGAAACCGGCCAAGCGTGCCGACTTCTACATTGCGCAGAAGGTCGGCTCGGTGCTTGAAGAAGAGAGTCAGCGCGGCCTCGCCCACTTCCTCGAACACATGGCATTCAACGGCACCACCAACCTTCCGGGCATGATGCTCCGCGAATACCTCCAGAGCCGCGGCATCAAGTTCGGCGAGAACCTCAACGCCGGCACCGGCATCGACCAGACAGTCTATATGGTGACAGAAGTCCCGACAGACCTCCCGGGCCTCGTTGACACCTGCCTCCTCATCCTCCACGACTGGTCAAGCTTCATCGCACTCGAAGAAAGCGAGATCGACAACGAACGCGGTGTCATCCTCGAAGAGCTCCGCACACGCGAAGACGCAAGCGAGCGTATCATGAAACAGATCCTTCCTGTCATGTACCCCAACAGCCCTTACGCGAACCGTCTCCCTGGCGGACTGCCGGAAGTCGTCGCCAACTTCGAGTATCAGACTCTCCGCGACTACTATCACAAATGGTATCGCCCTGACCTCCAAGGTCTTATCATCGTCGGTGACATAGATGTCGATGCCATCGAAGAACGCATCAAAGAGATGTTCGCCGACATCAAGGCACCGGTCAATCCGGCACCGAGACCGCAGTTCATGATCGACGACAACGAAGAGCCAATCGTCGCCATCTGCTCAGACCCGGAACAGACCAACTACGAAGTCAGCCTTTATTACAAATGCGACGCAACACCGGATTCATTGAAGAACGACATGCAATACTGGATGGCCGACTACATGCTCAGCATCATCTCAACGATGCAGATCAACCGTTTGAGAGAACTCACGCAGAAGGCCAACCCGCCTTTCGTATATGGTTACAGCTATTATTCAAGCTATTACATCTCCCCGACCAAGGACGCATGGACAAGCATCGCGATGGCTAAAGACGCCGCCGGCCTCGACGAGGCACTCACTGCCCTCGTAACCGAAAACAAGCGTATGCAGCAGTTCGGCTTCACGGCATCAGAATACGAGAGAGCCAAGGCCGACTTCATGAAACAGGTTGAAAGCCAATACAAAGAGAGAAACAACACCAAGAACGGCAGTTACGTCAGCGAATGCCTCAACCACTTCCTCAGCAACGAGCCGATGATGGGCATCGAGACAGAATATGCACTCTACGGCCAGATCATGCCGAACATCCCTGTCGAAGTCATCAACATGGTGGCGCAGCAGCTCATCCCTGAAAACAACCTCGTCATCACCGTCACAGCCCCTCAGAAAGAAGGTGAAGTGCTTCCAACCAAAGAAGAGATCCTCGCTGCTTACGAGAAAGCCAACGCCGCCGAAGTCGAGGCATATAAGGAAGAGGTGTTCGACGGCCCTATCGTAGCCAACATGCCGGAGCCCGGCAAGATCAAGAAGGAGAAAGCCATCGCCAAACTCGACGCCACTATGATGACACTCAGCAACGGCATGAAGGTCATTTACAAGAAGACCAACTTCAAGGAAGACGAGATCCGTTTCAGCGCAACAAGTTACGGCGGAATCTCGGCACTCCCGCAGGACGACCCGATCAC
>JAKSMZ010000107.1 GCA_024400355.1 Bacteroidales bacterium | reverse complement strand
GATTGAGGTGATTAGGAGTTTGAGTATAAATTCGTGAAAATTCGTGCGATTCGTGGTGAAACCTCGTGGTCTCTGTCACTCCGCCATCAGTTTCTCGAACTGGAATTTCTCTCCGTCGAAAAGTCCTTTGTCGCTGAGTTTCAACGACGGAATCACTAACAGTGCCATGAATGCCATCGTCATAAACGGTGCGTTGAGCGTCGTGCCGAGTTTTTTAGCGAAGGCATCAACATTCTTATATGCTTCAGCAACGACATAACCGTCGCCGTTGTTCATAAGTCCTGCCACAGGCATAGGCATCGTGGTGCAAACCTCCTTTGAATACGCAGTGATGCCGCCTTTATACATAACTATCTGATTTACAGCGGCAGCCATCTCTTCATCGCTACAGCCGACAACGACAATGTTGTGGCTGTCGTGGGCGATGCTCGAGGCCAATGCTCCTCTCTTCAACCCGAAACCCTTGATGTAACCTATCGCCGGCTTTGACTTCTGGTACCTGTTTATCACCGCGATCTTCAGAATGTCGGTGTCGTGGCGGTCAACAACGGTCTTGTTTGTGACCAACTGTCCTGGAATGACTTCTATCGCGTTGACTTTCTTGCCGTTATCCTCAACGTAAAAGTCTTCGGCTGTGACAGGCTCAGCGTTGAAGTTGTTGACAGGGACTGTCTCAAGATGTTCGAGTCTGCTCTCTCCGTTTTCAGCAACGAGTTCACCATTGATGAAAGTCTGTAAGATATTGAAATTCTCGAAGTTGTCAATGACGATGAAATCGGCAGGGTCGTTTTTTTGGAGCAGTCCGATGTCGAGCTTGTAATGTTCAATCGGGGCTGCAGTTGCAGCTCTTATGACATCGAACTTATCGTAACCCAATGATATTGCCCGTTTTACCGAATTATTTATATGATGTTTGACGAGGTCATCCGGATGACAGTCGTCGGTGCAGAACATGACTTTGTCCGGGCAGATGTTGAAAAGTGGGACGAGGGCGTCGAAATTCTTGGCTGCGCTGCCTTCGCGGATCAGGATTTTCATGCCGAGTTTGACTTTCTCAAGTGCCTCTTCAAGAGTGAAGCATTCGTGGTCGGTTGTGATGCCTGCCGATGCGTATTTCCTTGCGTCGTCTCCAGTCACGCCAGGCGCGTGTCCGTCGATGGGCTTGTTGTGACGTCTTGCGGCTTCGAGTTTCAGGTGGACTTCTCCGTCATTGAAGATGACGCCCGGATAATTCATCATCTCGCCGAGGAAATGAATGTCATCCATTGCCATCAATGTCTCGATGTCATTGTGGTCGAGGACAGCGCCTGAAGTCTCGAATGTCGTTGCCGGAACGCAGCTTGGCGCGCCGAAATGGAATTTGAACGGGACGCGTTTCCCGTTGTCAATCATGAAATGCACTCCGTTGATTCCCAATACGTTGGCAATCTCATGTGGGTCGCAGACTGCTCCGACACTGCCGTGGACGACAGCCATCCTCGCAAACTCCGACGGCACCAGCATGGAACTCTCAATGTGTACGTGCGAGTCAATGAAACCCGGCATGATGATACGTGTCTCGTCGTTAGGCTCCTCAACGATGTCAGTAATCTTGCCGTTTTCAACTGTAATAATTCCTGGAAACATTCTTCTTCCGACAATATCCATTATCTTTCCTGAAATCTTCATTTTCCTTAATTTTCAATTATCAACAATTTAAAGCTCCCAAGGTTCGTCTAAGTCAATATCCCAGTTTGCCTTGACTTCAAGTTCTGTCTTGTAGAAAACAATTTTTTCCGGCTGCATCTTTTTGATGAAATTGCCAGGGCTCCACAGTCCGTTTGAGTCTGTGTCAAGGATCGCTTTCAATTTGTATTTCCCTGCGTCAAGATATTCAAATTCAATCTCTTGTGTTTCCTTGATGATTTTGCTGTCAAGGATTTTTTCGCCGCTTAACAGTTGAACGACCACTTGCGGCACGTTTTCCGGAACTTCCACGGTGAGGTAAATGTTACCGAACTGTGCGACCTCAGGCACCGTGATGTCCAATTTCGTCGTGTCGTTCGTCAGTCCGCGAACGCCGAAAAAGACCGAGTCCGGAATGATGATTTTGTATTTTCCTTCGGGTTTGAAATCTTTCTCAACTTTAAACCTGAAACCGTATTCATCGTATTTTGTAAACCGTAAGTCATTGAAAATAGTGTCTTTACCATCAATGAACCACATCGTGTCGCGCATCACGACATCAACGACAGGTTCTTTGAATGAGAGGATTAGCGGATGCTCCGGCTTCAGTTTTCCGCCTTTGGCGTTGCTTAAAACCCCAAGTCGCTTGGCAGCCTCTTGTTCTTTGGCATTGCGTCTGTTAGGCTTCACCGAAACACGTGGTTTCAGACTGTAATGCGTAGTGTCGTTGATGGTGTCATAGCTCATGCTGATCCAAAGACTGTCTTTCACCGGCGTGAAATAGAACGAAATCGTGTCTTTTCTCGGCGAAAACACTTTCATGATACTGAAACTGTCGGGCAGTTCTTCACAGATGCCAAAACTCACATTGTCAGCAGGATAGCGGAATGCAAAACGCAATAGCCCGTCTTCAACGAGTTCTTTCTTGAAAACTTTCTGCACCGAATCCTCTTGGACGAAAGTATTCAGCTGATATATCACCGTATCAATTTTTGGCAGAACAACTGTAGAATCTGTAATCACTTGATTATGTGGAATGTACTGTGGGCTGACAAGCTCACTGAAAAATCCAATCTCCTCATTCGGGATGTCGTAAATCATGTTTGAGTTTGCGTCTTTCAAGGCGAAAAGAAGGTAATTCTTGTCGGCGAGGCCTGTCAGCATGAATTTGCCGTTCTTGTCGGATTTTGTCACATAATTCGGCATCACTGAATACGGGAGCGAGTCGAGTGGGAGAGTGTCGTTTTCATCGGCGTAAAGCATGACGTAAAAGTCTTCGCCTTCTTTCAACGTCTCCGCTGAGATGGTCTTTCCTACTAACGAAAGCGAGTCGATGGCATCGCCTGTTGAAAACGTAAACACATAGTCTTTCAACACGTTACCTTCATGCAAATCTTTAATCGCTGATCCGAAATTGATGGAATATGTCGTTTCAGGCCTTAACTCGTCTTCAAATTTTATGGTAAGAACCTTGCCCGCCAGGTGAAAATTCGGAGATTTTTTCTGCGGCGGGGAAATCAAGATGTTCTTGCTTGCGTTGTCAAGCGTGACGTACTCATCAAAGGTGATGTGAATCGTCTTGTTTCTGACATTTCTCGAAAAGTTTTCAGGATTGGTTTCCACGACAACAGGAGGAAAAACGTCTTTGGGACCTCCACTTGGGGAAACAGCATTTGCACATCCATTGACAATCAATGCTATAGCAAACAAGAGTATGTAATATATGCTTTTTTTCATGCCGCAAAAATAGTAAAAAAAAACGAACTTCCGTAAGCCGAAATTGTGTATTTTTGACAATTAAAATATCAGGTATTATGCGAAAAGGTTTATTTTTATTTGTCGCGGTGTTTTTTGCTTTCTTTGCAAACAATGTTAACGCCCAAATCACCGAAGTATTTGGCGAACAAAATGGTACGTGGAATGATACGATTATGCTTATGGGTGATGTTTATGTCACTGATAATCTGACTATTGAGCCTGGCACACATATTATTTCCGCGAAGAATTTCAGCATTAATGTGGAAGGTGTGCTGAATGCGGAAGGCACTGCCGGCAATATGATAACTTTTTCTGTCGCTGATACGACTGGATTCGCTGATTATGAGACGATTAACGGCGGCTGGGGCGGCATTGAGTTCAGAAAAAGCGGCGATGTCGTTTTGAAATATTGTGATTTCTCGTATGGTAAGACTCCACTCGGCGGCAACGGGGCAAATGTCCGGTTCATCAGTGTTCAAAACGCCAAGGT
>JAKSMZ010000106.1 GCA_024400355.1 Bacteroidales bacterium | reverse complement strand
ATGTGAGTGTAAATCTCTGTGGTACAGATGTTTGAATGTCCGAGCATCTGCTGGACGGCACGCAGGTCGGCACCGCCTTCGATGAGATGTGTGGCGAAGGAATGCCGGAACGTGTGCGGACTGATCTCCTTTCGGATGCCGGCTTTCTCCGCGAGACTTTTCACCAGAAGGAACACGCTCTGACGTGTCAGGCTCGTGCCGCGCCTGCTGATAAACACCTTGTCGCTGAATTTGGGTTTTATCTCCTGATGGACGCGCTCGCCTTTGACGTAAAGCATCAGCTCCTTCAGCGTCTTCTTCCCGATTGGCACAAGACGCTCCTTGTCGCCTTTGCCAAAGACTTTAACAAACTCGTCTTTCTCGAAAATATCGCTGATGTTCAATGAGATGACTTCGGAGACACGCAGTCCGCAACCGTACATCACCTCAATAATCGCCTTGTTGCGGTGACCGAATGGCATACTGAGGTCGATGCATCCAATCATTCTCATAATCTCTTCAAAACTAAGTACTTCCGGCAGATGCCGTCCTATTGATGGAGATGAGATAAGCTCGGTTGGGTTCTCCTGACAGATGTTTTCCTGGATGAGATAACGGTAAAATCTCTTAAGCCCCGACAAAATACGCGCCTGTGATGCCGCACAGATTCCAAGCTCATAAAGCTGTGCGAAAAACGCTTCGATGTGTTCCTGTTTTATGCTATCTATTGAAGAATCAATGTCTTCATTTTCAATGAATTGACGGAAAAGCTCAACATCATGGCTGTAAGCTGTCACGCTGTTGTCGGATAATGACAGCTCAAGTCTGAGATAATCAGAAAAATGCCGGATTATGTTTGAGTCGAGAATCATCATTAATAAAAAATCGTGCAAAGATATTGAAAAAATCGTAAATTTGCGGCTTGAAACATCAAATTTTATAAATATGAGAAAACTATTACTATCAGTCGTGGCCTTTTTCTTAACAGGCTCGTTATCAGCGCAGAACGTGGCACGTGAGTGTGTCCTTTTTGAAGTTTTTACAGGTGTTAACTGCCCTTATTGTCCGGCTGCAGCCAATGGAATCGCGCAAATGCTTGAAGAAGGGCTTGCAATCGCTCCAATGGGATATCAGACAAGTGCCTTCTCCGTCCCTGAGTTTTACACATCTGAAACAAATGCAAGAGCAAGTTATTACAACGTTTCAGCATATCCTACCGCAAAAGTTGATGGCGTATATATGTACGAGGGCGGCGGCACTGCAGCTCAGACATTATATTCCCAGTATAAAAACTTTTACAATCAGCGGATCAATGTGGCAAGCCCGTTCACGATAGACCTGTCGTTCGATTATTATTCAGGCACACAATGTCAGGTGACCGCCAATGTCACAAAAGTCGGTGAATGCAGCGGCACAAACGTCAAGGTATTCATTGTCCTGACAGAATCGCACATCAAACGCAGCTGGCAGGGAATGTCGGAACTCAACTGCTGTGTCCGTGATATGATTCCTAACCAGAATGGCACTGCTTTCACGGGTGAGTCAATGACAGTCACAGGCTTGTTTGACATGTCGGGCTTTAAGAAAGAAAACTGCCAGCTCATTGCATGGGTGCAAAACTATTCCGGCACGAGGGAGGTGTATCAGGCCGTGAAGCTGGATATTGCCGAGTCAGGAGCAGAATACGACCTCGGAATCCAGAACGTTGAAGGAACAACACCGGCATCGTGCTCAGGCAAGATGAATTCAATATTTGAATTTAAAAACTTTGGTACACAGACTGTTACGTCAGCCGATTTCATTGCAAAAGATGAAAATGGAAATCAAATCGGTGAATATTCTTGGACGGGCAACCTGCCAAAAGACGAAGCTGCGTCGTTCGTGATGCCTGAAATCGACTTCAACGGCGCGTCACAGGTTGTGGTGGAAGCGAAGAATATCAACGGAAGCCATGATGACATGTATCCATTTGACAACTTCTTCTCAATGGACGTGACAGAAGCATACGTGATTGAAGACGGCTACCTTAAAGTTCAGGTCAAGACAGGTCAGAAACCACAGAACCTGAAAATCGAGTTCATTGATACAGAAAGCGGTGAAGCCGTTGAAACATTGACCTACGACCAGGCAAGTCATGCATATACCGACGAGATTAACCTTCCGGAATCTGGCTGCTATTGCATGAAATTCAGCAACGCGGAAGGCAACGGAATGGATGGCGGTTTCTTTGAAATCAAAGATTCTAAAAACCATAAGATCATAAGTTGCAAGCCTTCAGATGACATTTTCAAGTACGTTTACAGTTATGAAATCAGTTATTCTCCAACAGATGTTGCTGAATTGAATGATAATGAGCAGATTGGCGTTTGCCCTAATCCTGTCTCATCAAAGATTAACATTGTCGGTGATGTCAATGAAGTGAAGATTTACAATTCGGTCGGTCAGGTCGTTTATTCCGATAAAGGTGATCTGAACGGTTGTGCCATAGATGCAGCAATGTTTGCCAATGGTATGTATATCATAGAGTTGACAAATGTTAATGGCGAGAAGTCGTCACAGAAAATTGTCGTTAATAAATAATGGGATATGAAGAAAGTCCATTTCATTGCGGTCGGCGGGAGTGCTATGCATAATCTTGCTATCGCCTTACACAGAAAGGGTTACGAGGTTACAGGTTCTGACGATGAGATTTTTGAACCGTCACGTTCGCGTCTCGAAAAGGAAGGCATCCTCCCGAAAGAGTTTGGCTGGCATCCCGAATTGCTCGATGACTCTTATGAAGCCGTCATCCTCGGAATGCACGCCCGTGTTGACAATCCTGAACTCATTCGTGCACAGGAACTTGGACTTAAAATTTATTCATATCCCGAATATCTTTACGAGCAGAGCAAAGACAAGATCCGTATCGTTGTAGGCGGCAGTCACGGGAAGACCACGATAACATCAATGATCCTTCACGTGATGAAACATGCCGGCATTGAGACGGATTTCATGGTCGGAGCGCAGCTTGAGGGTTTCGATGTGATGGTGCGCCTCAGCGAAACCGCAAAATACATGGTCATTGAGGGCGACGAATACCTGACGTCGCCCATTGACCGCGTGCCGAAATTCCACAAATATCATCCTGATATCGCGGTAATCAGCGGGATAGGGTGGGACCACGTCAACGTTTTCCCGACTTTTGACAGCTATCTCGAACAGTTCAGGATTTTCATCAAGACAATCGAGAAAGGCGGCTGTCTCATTTATGACGGCAATGACAACGAATGCGGAAAGCTCGCTGCAGCGGCAAAGGTGCCTGTCTTCGGCTATGACTTTCATAAAAGCCGCATCGCCGACGATGGCACTTACCTTGTCCTTCCGAACGGAAAAGAGGAGAAAGTGCAGATCTTCGGCCAGCATAACATGAAGAATATCAACGCGGCACGTTTCGTTGCTCATCAGATAGGCATCAACGACGCGACGTTCTATGAGGCGATGAAGACGTTCAAAGGCGCGGCACGCAGGCTTGAGCTGCTTTTTGAAAACAAAGAAAAAGACAATGTCGTTTTCCGCGATTTCGCCCATGCCCCGTCGAAAGTCCTTGCGACGGTCAAGGCGTTGCGTGAGCAGTATTCAAAGAAGAACTTGTTGGTTGTCTTTGAGTTACATACATACAGCAGTCTCAGTGAGGTCTTCATCGACCATTATGCGAATTGTCTTGACAACTGTGACCAAGCCGTCGTATTCTACGACCCGCATGCCGTCGCCATCAAGAAGTTGGAGATGATGACCGACGAGCGCATCGTTGAAGGATTCAAGCGTCATGATGTCAGAGTCGTTCATTCAAAAGACGAGCTTGTCGCACTCTTGAACGAGAAGCCATACGCGAACACCGTCGGCGCTTTCATGAGCAGCGGCGACTTCAATGGCCTGACGACTGAAGACCTGAAGAGGGTGTTTTAG
>JAKSMZ010000105.1 GCA_024400355.1 Bacteroidales bacterium | reverse complement strand
CCGGGTCTGCGCCCATGCCTTGCGTGACGACAGGAACGCCGACGCGGTCGGCCCAGATCTTAAGCTGGTCAACGGCTGCGGCGCGGAACGTGTCGGATGCGCCAAGCATCACCTTGAAGCCCGCACGTTTGAAGTTATACGCAAGTTTCCCGATTGTGGTAGTCTTTCCCACGCCGTTGACGCCGACAACCATGATGACGTACGGCTTCTTGTCTTCAGGGATGCGGAAAGTGCTTCCGTCGCCGGAGTTGTTCTCCTGCAGCAAAGCCATGATTTCCTCACGGAGTATCCTGTTCAACTCATTGGTTCCGAGATATTTGTCACGTGCAACTCTGTCTTGTATGCGTTTGATGATTTTCAGGGTAGTGTCAACGCCGACATCGGAAGATATGAGGATTTCTTCAAGATTATCAAGGACATCATCATCGACCGTTGACTTTCCGATTATTGCTTTCGCGATGCGGTCGAAGACGCTTCTTTTCGTCTCCTTCAGGCCTTGGTCGAGGTCTTCTTTGGCCTGTTCGACTTCTTCCTTTGTAATCTCCTTCACTTCAGGCTCTTCGGCGACGGCAGCATTCATCTGCTGTCCGGCATTGGGTGTTTCAACCTTCTCTTCTTTTTGAGTTTCTTCAACTTTTGTTGTAACATTTTGATTTTCAGGAGTTACAACCGGTTCCTGATTTTCTTTCTTTCTTTTGAAAAATGAAAAAAGACCCATATACTGACATTTTTAATTTATCACAAAATCATCTCGCAAGTGAAATACACACTAAACCACAAAAAGCTCTCCCGCCGAAACGGGAAAGCTATTCTGAATCAATTCAAAGAACAATCAATTATTTCTTTGCGATGTATTCCTGCACCATGTCATTCGGCACAATAGCTTCATCGAAGTAGTATGCGCCGGTCTTTTCTGACCTCTTCATCTTGATGACCTTGGTGAACTCTTTACCTGTTAAGTGCAATGATGCAACTGCTTTCTTTGCCATATCTAAAAACTATTTAATTTCTTTATGAACTGTGACTCTCTTAAGGATTGGGTTGTACTTCTTGAGTTCCAATCTCTCTGGGGTATTCTTCTTATTCTTCGTCGTAACGTAACGAGAAGTTCCCGGAATACCGGTGGCTTTTTGCTCTGTGCACTCAAGGATAACCTGAACGCGTGCGTCTTTAACTTTCTTTGACATATCTCTATTCCTTTCAAAATTCGGAGTGCAAAATTACAAATATTTTCATAATATTCACAATAATTGACTCAAAATTTTTTCAACTTTTATTTATATTTACAATTACTTAATTATCAATTTATTAACTTATTCTTTGTTGATAATTTTATTAACCAGCGCGAGTATTTCTGCTTCTTTTGCGACAGCGGCGGCCTCAATTTTCGCACCTTCGGCAACGATATTGTCGGCAAATGCTCTGTCTTTAAGACCTGCTGCGTTGATTTTGACATTGAGATAAGCACCCATGACCGCGCTTCTGCAGCACAACGCACCCACGCCGGCATCTGACACCGAGGCAGGGTTTCCTTCTTTCGCCATAGCCTCGACGACATCGAAAGCCTTGAACGCGACGTTCATGGTCTTGAAAGGCACCTGTGTCGCGTACTGTGACGCGAGTTCAAGGGCTTCCATCCTTGCGGCCTTGTCGGCGTCAGTCTTCTTAGGCATCTGCAACGCCGCCATGATCTTGTTGAAGGCGTTGGTGTCCTCGTCAACCAATGCGAGCAGTTCGTCCTTGATGGCCTGGCCTTTTTCAGCCCACTGCGAGAACTCTTCCCAGCGGTCGTCCCAACCCGGCTTGTGTGACGACAGGTTGGCCACCATCGTGCCGAGAGCCGCGCCGAGAGCACCCATGTAAGCCGAGATCGAGCCGCCGCCCGGAGCCGGACTTTCACTCGCCGTCTCATTCGCAAAACCGGTGCATGTCATGTCAACGAGCTTCTTCTCGCTGCTGTCTTCGATAAGATATTCAATGACTTTCTCCTTCGGATTGAACGGTTTCAGATCATCAAGGCCCATCGACTTGATGGCGATCTTCATGATCTCTTCCTCGCTGATGCCGAGTGAACGCTGCTGTTTCGCAAGGTAATACTTACCGGCATCGATAAGGACTTTCTTAGGAATCAGGCCGACGATTTCGGCACCTGTCACCCGGACGCCTCTTGCCGCTGCCTTGGCGCATACCTCATCGAAGCACACGTGAACCGGCGACACGTTGATGTTGGTGATGTTCATCGAGACCTGTGCGATGCCGTAAGCGTCGATGAACCAACCGATTGCCTTTGTGCCTTTAAGAGTGCCAGGGATCATGATGGTGTTGCCGTTCTCGTCCTTCATCGGCTTGTCTGTCACCTTCGGGCCCACTCTCTTCGGGCGGCCTTTCTCACGGACGTCGAACGCGATGGCGTTGGCGCGGCGTGTAGAAGTAGTGTTGAGGTTGTAGTTGATTGCGATGAGGAAGTCGCGTGCGCCGACCTGTGTGGCACCTGTCTGTGCTACGTGTTCGTTCCACTCATTGGGGCCGAAGTCAGGCTTCCATTCCTCTGTCCCGAGGCGGCTTGCCAGTGACTCGTACTCACCGGTGCGGCAGTAAGCGAGGTTCTGGCGTTTCGGCTGGAACGCTGCGCTCTCATAACAATAGACTGGGATGTTGAGTTCTTCGCCGAAGCGTTTGCCGAGTGCGCGGGCGTATTCGACGACTTCGCTCATCTCGATGTTCGACACCGGAATGAGAGGGCAGACATCGGTAGCACCCTGACGCGGGTGTGCACCGTGGTGGTTGCGCATGTCGATGAGCTCGGCGGCTTTCTTCACTACGCGGAATGCGGCTTCGCACACGTTTTTCGGTTCGCCGACGAAAGTGATGACGGTGCGGTTCGTCGTCGCACCCGGGTCAACGTCAAGCAGTTTCACGCCTTCGACCTTCTCGATCTCGGCTGTCACCTGATTAATGATGTTCATATCGCGGCCTTCGCTGATATTAGGAACACATTCAATTAACTGTTTCATGGTTTTATATTTTTAAATTGCTATTTGATTATCTTTTATAAGTACGATTCTTATTCCCTCCTTGTGCGGTCAAATATCCAAACTCCGTCAATTGACGCAAATAACGTTTAGCCGTAGTTGCAGTAAATCCAAACTGGCGTATAATTTCTTCGGTGGTAATCTCATCTTTATCGGCCACAAAACCCAAAATATCGACCAATTTCTCCGCCAAAGATGGTTTTATCGACCATTTATCGACCATTTCCTGCTTTAAACTCTTTTTATCGACCGTTGTATATGTTGTTGATTTAACATATTGGTTAATATCAGACCTAAGATGCCTCAAATGTAATCCTGACATACAATCAATAAAAACATCAACATTTTCGCCATCACGAGAGTCTTTGAGAGCCTGGATATATTCGGATCTTTCCTCTTTCAAAACCTTTGTCGGCAATGCGTCATACTCCATCTGAAGCAGATTCATCAGAAGCCGGCTTGTACGACCATTGCCGTCAGCCCAAGGATGAATGGTTACCAATTCATAATGCGCCCAAAAACTCAGATCATAAACAGCGCAAATGTCAGAAGCATTTATTTCCCTGCGGCGTTTGTTAAGCTCTTCACAAAAAGCAGCCAGCTTTGCCGGCACCTTCTGATATGACATATATGACTCGCCTCCAATGCCTGCCGTAACATTCAATTTGCGCAATTCACCTTTTGCTGCTGAAAAGTCGCCACCCATCGCATGATATTCACTGCCAGTGTGCGCCATGACTTTTGACGCGAGCGTTATAAGACTGTCAACAGTGATTGGAGCATGGCGCTTGATCCATTCCATGCCGTATTCGTATGCCGCCTTCAAATCGAGGTTCATCATCTGCTCCGTCAAGGTTCTCTTGCCGCTGGTTATGCCTTCGTCGAACAGAAGCTG
>JAKSMZ010000104.1 GCA_024400355.1 Bacteroidales bacterium | reverse complement strand
CCGCCGCATACCGATGCCATTGACGATGAGCCGTTTGACTCGAGGATGTCCGACACGACGCGTATTGTGTATGGGTTCTCTTCGCCGTCAGGGATCATGTTTTTCAAAGCTCTTTCTGCGAGGTTTCCGTGGCCGATTTCACGGCGGCTCACTCCGCGGCTTGCCTTGCATTCGCCTGTGGCGAAGCTCGGGAAGTTGTAGTGGAGCATGAAGTTGTTCGTGCCTTCAACGACGGCACCGTCGATGGTCTGCTCGTCGAGTTTGGTGCCGAGTGTCACTGTCACCAACGCCTGTGTCTCACCGCGTGTGAAGATGGCTGAGCCGTGGCATGACGGGAGGACATCAACCTCTGTCCAGATAGGACGTATCTGGTTGAGCTTGCGGCCGTCGAGACGTTTGCGCTCGATGAGGATGGCGTCGCGGACTGCCTTGCGCTCGATGTCGTGGAAGTAACGTTTTGCGATAGGGGCTTTTTCTGCAAGTTCTTCCTCGGTGTATTTCGTGAGGTAATTGTCGAGTATTGCTGCGAAAGCGTCTTCGCGCTCGTGCTTGTTGGCGTTGCCTGTCAGTGCGAAGTCGTAGCATGGCTTGTAGAGCTGTGCTGTCATCTCGGCACGCATCTCTTCGTCGTTGACTTCATGGCAGTATTCGCGTTTCGGGTTGGCGCCTTCGACTCTTGCTGCGAGGTCGAGCTGTGCCTGACACTGGCCTTTGATTGCTTCGTGAGCTGCCTTCAAAGCACCGATCATCTGGTCTTCTGAGACTTCCTTCGACTCGCCCTCGACCATGCAGATGTCTTTCATCGTGGCACCCACCATGAGCTCGAGGTCGGCGTTTTCGAGTTGGTCGGCACGCGGGTTGATGACGTACTCGCCGTTGATCATCGCGACGCGGACTTCCGAGATCGGGCCGTGGAACGGGATGCTCGACACGCTGATGGCCGCTGATGCCGCCAATGCCGCGTATGCGTCAGGGAGGACGTTCTTCTCGCCTGAGAGGAGTGTGATCTGAACCTGGATCTCCGCGTGGAAATCGTCAGGGAATAACGGACGGATGGCACGGTCAACAAGACGGGAGATCAGTATCTCGTAGTCTGATGGCTTGCCTTCACGTTTGAAGAAGCCGCCCGGGAACTTTCCGGTGGCTGCGTATTTCTCTTTGTAATCGACTGAAAGAGGCAGAAAATCTGTATCGTCTTTCACGTCTTTTGCCGCCACGACTGTGGCTAAAAGCATTGTGTTGCCGCATCTGACAACAGCTGCGCCGTCGGCCTGCTTCGCCAAACGGCCAGTCTCGATGGTAATGACATCATTACCAACCTGCAAGGTCTGCTTAATTCCTTCTGGACCCATAGTAACTTTTTTTAATTAATTATAAACCGCTGTTTTTGGAATACAGGTACAACAATGCAAAAAAAGGCAATTGTACGTTGCCTTTTTTTGCAATCGCATTGTAAGAACAATGCCGTTATTTTCTGATACCCAATTCCTTGATTATTGCACGGTATCTTTCGATATCGTTTCTCTTCAGATAGGCGAGAAGCTTTCTTCTCTTACCTACGAGAGCGACTAACGAACGCATTGTGGCTAAGTCTTTCTTGCTCTGCTTCATGTGTTCTGTCAAATTCTTGATTCTGAATGTGAACAACGCAATTTGTCCTTCTGCTGAACCGGTATCTTGTGCGTTTTTACCGTAAGTTGCGAAAATCTCTTGTTTCTTTTCTGCAGTTAAATACATATCTTTTATCTTTCTTTCTTTTCGAGCCGCAAAAATAATACTTTTTCTTTAATCAGTCACACTTTTTTTCTAAATTATTTTCACCGGAAACATCTTCTTGATTATCAATTTGTTGTAATGTTGATGCTTCTTCTGTGACGGCTTTATATTCCGTTTTTTTGTCTCTTTTTGTCGGAAAAAACAGTCCGAATCTTAATATTTTCTTGAAAAATTCTGATTTTTCGGCCAGCGGGATCAGCGAACACGTCACGATAATGCTGAAGAAAATCACAGAATAGACAATGTTCTTCACCATTTCGGCGCCAGTGATGTCGATCTTTGTCAGCATCGTGGCGAGGATGGCGGCGGCAAGGCCTTTTGAGACAAGGCATGACATATACATTGACTCAATCTCGGAGTAGTCGTTTGTTTTTTTCGTGATGGAGTATCTCACCGATAAAATCCTGAGTACAAACAATATGGCAACGATTATTATGCCAATCAGAATTGATTGCCAGTCGGTGAGCTGGATGGATATTCCTATATAGATGAAGACGAAAGTCCTTAGCAGGAACGCTATTTCCGAGAACAGCATCCTCTCATTGTAGTTCAGCGTGTTGGGCTGTTGCTTGAAGAATTTCTTGAAGATGGAGTTATATACCGAGTCGATGTTTGCCAGTGTGATGCCGAATGTCAGTGCGGCGATTTCGCCGGAAAAACCCAGCAGCGAGTTGACGCCGTAGATGATGAAAACGAAAGCCGGCGTGGTGAATGTGGAGTTTTTCACCGTCCTGATTCTTTGCAGGACGAGTGCCCAGAACACTGCTCCAAGAAAGCCGAGGATGCCTGCGAGGATGAACGACGACAGTACGTTGCCTATCACATGCCCGATTGAGAACTCGTTGTCCTGAATCGCGTTGAGCAGCGCGATGGAGATGATGAAGCAGATGACAGTGCTGAACGATGTCTCTAAAACCATCGTCGTCTTGCAGTTGCTCGTGACTTTCAGCTGTTTCGTCAGCGGGATGACAATGGCCTCTGCCGCGCCGCCAAGAACCGCACCCATGAAGAACGAGGTGACCCACGGTATCGCCAGACAGTAATGACCCAGAAGCCCGATGACAATCATTATGCTGAAATAACTCACCACCGTGAGAGTTATCATCTCCTGAAAAGAGTCACGTATATTCTTGAAACTCAATTCTGAACCGCTTTCAAACAAGATGATTACAAGGGTTATCGTCGAGAAGACATTGCCGAAGCCACCGATGGATTCGGGCGTGACCAACTTGAATACCGGTCCGATGATTATACCTATCATTAATAATAGAAGCAGGTCTGGCACCCTGCGGCGACTGAACAGCTCGGTGAATACGTGTGCCGCAAATACCATGCCTCCAATCATTACAACTGTCAATGCTGTCGAATCCATACAATCAAATTTTTGCAAAAATATAAAAAATGTCAAAATGATGTAACTTATTGAAAATATTTGTACTCGATGATGTGCGAGGGATTAGAGAACAGCAACACGGCAAATTGTCTGAAAAAAAGGCTGACGCTTGTAATGCGTCAGCCCACTTTTAACTTTACTCTTTTATCTTTTAACTGACTATGCCTTGTAGAAAGGAAGTTTTGTCACTTCAGCAGGGATGAGTTTTTCTCTCACCTTGATGTAGATCACGCTGCCTGCCTTTGAGAACTCTTTCTTCACATAGCCCATGCCGATGGCCTGTTTCACTGACGGTGCCATTGTGCCTGATGTCACTTCGCCGATGTGGTTGCCTTCGGCGTCGCAGATCTCATATTCATGACGTGCGATGCCTTTGCCTGTGATGATGAACGGGACGAGCTTGCGTGTGACGCCCTCGGCCTTCTGCTGTGCGAGACGCTCACGGTCGATGAAGTCGTTGCCGTCAACGAACTTGGTGATCCAGCCGAGACCCGCTTCGATAGGTGATGTGGTGTCGCAGATGTCGTTGCCGTAGAGACAGAAACCCATCTCGAGACGGAGAGTGTCGCGTGCGCCGAGACCGATAGGCTTGATGCCGAACTCCTTGCCGGCTTCGAGAACCTGCTTGTAGATGTTCACCGCTTCGGCGTTCGGGATGTAGATCTCGCAGCCGCCTGCACCTGTGTAACCTGTCGTTGAGAATATGATGTTCTTCACGCCTGCAAATTCAAGGATCTTGAATGTGTAGTATTCCATGTCTTCAACG
>JAKSMZ010000103.1 GCA_024400355.1 Bacteroidales bacterium | reverse complement strand
CGACGATTTCAAGAAGGTCGGCCTTGCGGTTGTTGTCGAGCAACGCCTTGGCTGCATCGTAGCCGAGGCCTTCGACGTTGTCGCCTTTCTTCGCCGCCATATAAGCTCTGTATGCTCCGACTTTCGCCTGCACTGCTTCCCACTGTTCTTCGGTGATGAACTCGGCTTCTGGATATTCAACGTTGAAAACCAATGTCTTGAGGTTGTTGAACGCTGCTTTCCATGCCGGGTTGATGCCGGCATTGAGATGGAGTTTCATCTCGGCGTTGACGTGTGTGAGCGGATATGTCGAGATCTCGTCGTTGCATTCAGAGAGGTTCTTGTTGCTGATTTCGCCAATCTTTGCCGTCGAGACGTCGAGTGCGGTGGTGCTGCCGGCGTCAAAGGCTGCGAGTTTGCAGCGCATGAAGTAGTCATCGAGTTTCGTCTTGATGGCGTCGATGGCAGCTGTTGCGGCAGCGGTGTTGTCGCCATAGACGAAGATGTCGTCTTTGCCTGCCTCACCTGCTTCCTTCCATGCCGTAAAGTCGGCGAGGTCGGCATAGAATTTCTCGATATGGTCGGTGTTGACGCCAGGGTCGCCGCTGCGGTCGGTGTCGCTTCCGACCATGGCTATGATGTTGCCGATGATGGCTTTCAGGTCGGCATCGTCGGTCGAATTTGCTGTGATGATGCCGTCGCCGTTGAAGCGTGTCTTGGCGAATATTGCCATGCTGTCGGAGACATCGGCAACAGTGATGATGTCCTTGTCGTGATCAAGATTCTCGACGATGTGTGTGGCTGAGTCATAGAGCCGTTTGCCTTCCTCATTGTCCTGGTTGAAGTCTGAGAGGTGGAATGTGTCTTCACGTCTTGTCAGCACATCGGGGTTTTTGATGACGCTGGTGAGCCATTTCGCCGCGGCGATGACTTCATTGACATGGATTCTGCCGTCGCCGTTGGTGTCGAGCATCTGCATAGTCTTCTCGTCAATTTCAAGCCCGGTTATCGGGCAGCTCAGCGTTGTCCAGAGTTTCTGGTCGAGTTCATCAAGGTGTGCGATGTCTTCACCGCAGTCGATGTTGACGCGCGTCACGCCACCTATCGTTGAGAACTTCCAATCGTAGTTTCCGTTTGATTTCATAGTTTATGAATTAGATTTATTTGACTTTAATAAATTCGTAATTGATATTTTTCCCGACATTCAAAATCGTGTAATAAGCCTCTTGTGCCGCATCTTCGATGGCATCAACACGCAGGTATTCAACGTCTTTGAAGGTGGTGTGGTCGCGGCTGTGCGAATGTCCCTGCAGCACCATATCGACTCCATTTCCGGCAAAAAGATCCGTCAGGTCGTATGTCTCCTCCATGGTGAAGTTGCTGGTATGGCCTTGCGACGTGTCTTTTTTGAATAAGTGGGAATGTGTGAATATGATGATGTTCCTGTAGCCTTGCAACGACTTGTCTTCCAGCAGGTTGCCGAGCCATCCGCGCTGGTCGGAGCCGAGTGTGCCGCTTGCCGAGTCGAGGGCGACGAACAGGTCTTTCGCTCCCGACGGAGTGACGACGTCAAACCAGTAAACCGATGTGTTCCAGCGTTTCTTGAACTCATTCCACTGGTCGAAATAAATGTCGTGGTTGCCGAGAGCATGGTACAAAGTCCTGCCGGCACCGGCAACAGGAGCCACATGTTCCTCATAGCGGTCCCAATTATCTTTTGCGTTGATCTGGTCGCCGAGATGCAGCGCGAAAGGTGCGGCGGCGGTGTCGGCGAGATAATCGCTCACGAAGATGTCGAGGTTCTTAGTCGAATTGTCAATGTGCGTGTCGGAGACGACATAGAGCTTGTATTCGTCATCATCGACAAAAATACGGTCGTAGCCGTGTGACTTATTGTACTGCATCGACTGCTCGAAACGCTCGTCGGGCGAGTCGGAGATGGAGGTGAACAGTCCGAGAATGTCGAGGTTCTTGCTGCATGACGCCATCAGGAAGACGGTTGCGGCGACACAGGCCAGTTTCAATATCCTTGTCGTTATAGCATTCATTTTCATAGTCATTTCAGTTTATAGTTTACTCCGACTTTAAGCCATGCGGCGTAGAAGTTAGCGTCGAGGTGGAACATGCCGGCGGGCTTCAGCGTTCCTTCCGCCACTATGCTGAGGCGTTCCCCTACCCTTGCGCGGCCACCCATTGTGAAAATCGGCTGCCAGACCCTTTCGTATTCAAACTCGCTGTAGTCGGCGCCGATGAAATAAATATCCCACGGGTTGTCGAAGCCCTTGATGCTCACTGCGACGCGGTAAAGCACGTTGAACGGCTCAACGATGTAGTTGTCAACAGAATGCCAGTTGCGTCCCATCGCGTCCATTATCCTGGCGAAGATGCCGGCCTGCACCGAGAAGTGCCGCATCCTGAAGCCCACGCTGCCTGAATACACAAACTCGTATGCCTTGTCGCGCGAGAAAATCCTCGAATGCAGAGTTCCGTCGAGGAACAGCTGTCCGTTTTTGCAGACATCAAAGAAAGGAGTCACCGTTGCGCCGACAGAATGTACATTCGACGTAAGTGATTCCAAATCAAGATGAATATCGGTGTTTTCAAGATGCAAGGCACCTTTTATGTCGCCGCCGCTATGCCATTTCCACGTGGTGTTATATCCAGCAACACCCTGCGCCGTGAAGTCGGCGGAAACTTTGCGTTCCTGTTTTTCCTGCGCGAAGAGTGTCATCTGAAACACACAAATCAGTGTTAGAAATATAGTTTTCTTCATTCTGAAAATGAATTTTTACAAGGTGCAAATTTATAAAATTTTGTTTTCCGAAAAAAATATTTCAAAAAAAACAGGAAGCGTGCCGCAAGCTGTTTTTCAACAATCTTTGCCGAATATTTTTCTGATGGACATTTACGACAAGCCCATTGTGTGGATAGGCAAAATCCCTGTGCCAGCGTGTGCAAGACGGGAGTCTAATGCTTTCGTTTCACCTGACTTTAGGGGAAATCTACTTTTCCCAAACAGTTATGCTCTTTCGCAATGCGACCCTTCCAAATTTTTTCATTTGTTGGCTGCTGTTACCCTTTTGTTGCTTTAAGGTTATTATCTTCACTGGCTTGAAACCAATTTGCTCCGCAAGTTCTGTCGATATGTAATCAACCGGAATTACTTCTCCTCCATATCTTACATTATCATTTACAAAAGCGACCTTTGCGCCTTTTTTGCAAAGGCGATACAGTTCGGCGTATATGAACGTCAGTTCCGTAAAATATCCGTCCACCATCCGTAAAACACCATTGTTGTTAATATCACCATTTAAATCTCGCTTACGCAAAGATGATTTTATTTCATTCAGAGTGTCATTTTTATTGATAATATTTATGACATTCTCATAGAAACTTGTTCTGCCTATTTCAAAATAGAACTTTTCAAGTTCCGCCAATTTGGATTTGTTTTCAACTGTACACGAAAGAAGTGACTGGCGTAGCTTTGTAATATCATCTTTTGGCAGATTCAGATAATTCAGTTCAAGTGCGTATGTGCGTGTATAATCATATCGGTTGCAATAAGGTGGGGAGGTTATTACGCCGTCCAATATCTCATTCTTCATTTTTGGCATTTCGAACAGCGCACTGCCTTCCACAAATGTTATTTGGGCATTTGTACTTTCACAATGTGCTTGAATACACTTGATGTCTTTTAATACGTTGGTAAATTCCTTAAGTAACATTTCTTTTAAGGAGGGCAATTCACCTTTGTCAAGCCTGACGACAATTGGTCTTTTCCCTTTGGCCAATCGGTCTTCGTTAGCTTCACGCATTTTCTTGCTGCGATAATCCCATCTTAGATATTGTCCGTCTTTCGCAGTATAACTTATTGCTTCCAAAGAATTAAGGATACATAACACAATGAGGTTTTTCGCCATTCTTGAATGTTGAGAATTAGAATTCCACTCCGAGAAAAAAGAAATTTCTTTTGCTGTACTTTC
>JAKSMZ010000102.1 GCA_024400355.1 Bacteroidales bacterium | reverse complement strand
CTTCACGCCTGCAAATTCAAGGATCTTGAATGTGTAGTATTCCATGTCTTCAACGGTCGTCTTTGTGAGCTTCTGCATCGCCTTGAGCGCAAGAGGACCCTGCACCGCGAGCTGTGACCACTGGCTGCTCTCGTTGATGAACTCAACGCCGAGTTCCATGCCCATCTCCTTTGCCACCGCCGACATCCAAGCCCAGTCCTTGTCGATGTTCGCCGCGTTCGGGACCATGAAGTATTCGTCTTCAGCAACGCGATAGACCAGCATGTCGTCAACGATGCCGCCCTTGCCGTTCGGCATACATGTATATTGGACCTTGCCGTCAACCAATGCCGCCACGTCGTTAGTGGTGCAACGCTGTACCAATGCGAAAGCCTTCGGGCCTTTTGCGCGGAACTCGCCCATGTGTGACACGTCGAAGACACCAACGCCCTTGCGGACTGTCTCGTGTTCAACGTTCACGCCTTCAAACTGAACCGGCATGTCGAAACCTGCGAACGGGACCATCTTGGCACCCATCTCATAGTGCATTGCATTCAATGCGGTCTTCTTTAATTCTGTGTTTTCCATTGTAATATAATTTGTTAAGTTCCTGATCTTGAAAAACTGATTTATCGCGTGCAAAAATAGTAAAAAATGATATATCTTTGCATGAAAATTCATTTTAGATAAAAAGTTTATAAATAATTGATTATCAGATTGTAAAACAGATTACCGCATTAAATGCGAGTCCGACTGGAATTTTGATTGTATGGTGAAGAATGACAAAATTGTTTTCTCTTTGGCGGGAATTTTGCTGATTGCCGGATGTCTGGCTTTCAACTTGTTGCAGGGAACAACATTTTTTGCTGTCAGATATTTGATTGCCGCCGCCGGCTTGCTGCTGTCCTTCGGGGTGATGTCGTTCTCTCCAAGACCGGCAGGCATTCCGAAGTCAAGTGTGTTTTACCTGTATATTGCTTCTGTGGCCGCAATCGGATTGTCGGTGCTTTCTGCAGTGAACGTAGGTGAATCACTGTTCGTCTATTCGAAATATGTACTGACTTTCCTGCTCGCAATTTTGTTTTACAATCTTTTCAACCGCGATGTAAAAGCTGCACGCAAGACGTTGTATGCCGGATGCGTCGTGACGCTGGCGGTTTATCTGCTGGTGTCGTGTATGCAGCTGTTCCACGTCGAGGATTTCAGCTTCGACAGTTTGTACAAGGTCACAGGGCTGAGCGGCAACAAGACGTTCCTGACAATAATGCTGTTCGTGCTGTCTTCGTTTGCGTTGGCATACGTTGCCGAAGCGAAAAGGAAATCATGCAAGCTGCTGTCAGTGACGCTGTTTGCCGTATCGTTGGTGCTCGTCGTAATCCTGAAATCAAGGGCAGTGATGCTTTCGTATGCGGCGGCAGCGTTGTTTTTAACCATCATGTTTTTTGTTAGGAAGAGAAAGGTTTCGTTCTCAAGAAAATTCAAGGTGTGGATAACGGCGGCTGTCTTCGTCGTGGTCATCCTGTTTCTCACTGTCGGAATGCGGCTTTTAGTGAAGGTCGATGTGCCAAAGACAGCGGATGAATCTACCGTTGAATACGCGTACTATTCAACGTCTTCGCTGTATGAACGTTTCATTTTGTGGAACAAGACGTTTGAAATGACAGATGACCATACTGTCTGTGGCTGCGGCATCGGCAACTGGCAGGTGATGTTTCCCGACTACGGGCTGTCCGAACTTTACAGTGCAAATTATTGGAACATCAATTTCACAAGACCTCACAACGAGTTTTTAGGTCTGCTGGCTGAATGCGGTCACGTGACTTTCTTCGTCTATATGCTTTTTGTCATCTCGTTGATAATGAAATCGTTTTTTGCGATATGCAAAATAAGTGACCGGCGTGATTTCGTTTATGGAGCCGTCATCTTGAGCGCGTTTGTGGGCTGTTGCGTCAATTCGTTTTTCAGTTTTCCGAGCGACAAGACCGAATATTTCATTTGGAAGGCAGCGATGTATGCTGTTCTTTTTACATATATCACGAAGAATGAAAACGGATACAACAGCCTGAAACTGAATGTCTTGTGGAAATGCGTGCCTGTCGCCGTCTTGGTCTTCACCGTATTTGTCGGCTTCTTCAGATATGAAGGCGAACGTAATGTTGCGGCTGCGGCCAATGCAATCAGAAACAATGACTGGAAAACTGCTTTGCAGTGCTGCGAAAAAGCTGCTTCTGTGTTCTATACCATTGATTATAACGGATTGCCTGTCAACTGGCACATCGGGAAAGCGAAGGAACAGCTCGGACTTCCAGGCTCGTTGGCTGATTACAGAAGGGCGCACGACGACATGCCGTTCTGCAAGCAGAATCTCAACGACCTCGGCACGGCTGAATATGCCTGCGGAAACAGGGATGTTGCGGTGGCGCATTTCGAAAAAGCCATGCAAGTCAGCTCCGGTTTTCTGTATCCGTATTTTAATTTAGCGTATATTTATCTGAAAGACAATGAGTTGGATAAAGCCGCCGCTGTAATCTCGGCAATAAAAATGGATGAAAATGTGAGGGATGTTTTGATTAAAGATGCCAGATTCTTTGAAAATGAAAATATTGAAAATACAGTTGAAAGAATTGAGGATGAATACCATACGACCATGAAACTGCATCGTACCTTGAATCATCTTCGGGGCGAATAAAATGTTTGGTCTTATTTTGTGAAAATGTTTGATTTTTTTTGATATGAGAATTTTTAAGAGATTTATAATACTGTTGATTATCATGTTTCTGGGCATTCAGAGAGTGAATGCGGCATACATACTTGTGCCGATGGACGAGACGCAGACCAATCACCTGAAGGCCTACGGTGTGGCTTACTGGATCCTTGAACGCGAGGTGGAGATCAGCTGGCTGCTGAATTACAAGGGCGGCAGCTACCTCATTCCGTATCATGACATGTTTGAGCGCGAGTGCAAGCTGCGCAACGTCTCGTATCAGGTCATCGCCGACGTGCAGGCGGAGTCGATACTCGCCGAGATCGCCGACCCCGGTGTGAACATGGACGAGATGAAGCTCCAGAAGGTGCCGCGTCTTGCGGTCTATGCCCCGAAGAACATACTCCCGTGGGACGACGCCGTCACCTTGGTTTTGACTTACGCCGAAATCCCTTACGACATCATCTATGATGACGAGGTGCTCGACGGCGTGCTGCCTTCATACGACTGGCTTCACATGCACCACGAGGACTTTACCGGGCAATACGGAAAGTTCTGGGTGCGTTACCGCAACTACCCTTGGTACAAGGAAGACGTTCAGAAACAGGAGGAGACGGCACGAAGACATGGCTTCAGCAAGGTGTCGCAACTGAAACTCGCCGTGGCGAAGAAGATACGCGACTTCGTGGCGGGTGGCGGCTACCTCTTTGCGATGTGCTCCGCACCCGACAGCTACGACATCGCCCTCGCCGCCGATGGCCTCGACATCTGCGACGTGATGTTCGACGGCGACGCCATACGCCCTGGCGACCCGCAACGCCTTAACTATGATAACTGCTTCGCTTTCACCGACTTCACCGTCTCAACGAACCCGCAGGAATACGAGGTGTCGGACATCGATGTCACCGAGACGCGCCCGAAATCAGTCAAGGAAGGCAATGACTTCTTCCTGCTCTTCGATTTTTCTGCAAAATGGGACCCCGTGCCGACCATGCTCACGCAATGCCACGAGAAACTGATAAAGGGCTTCATGGGACAGACTACAGCCTTCGACAAACGTTTTGTCAAGCCGACTGTCGTTGTGCTCGGCGACAACGCGGCGTTGGGGGAGGACCGCTACATACACGGCGACTACGGCAACGGGTTCTGGACCTTCTTCGGCGGCCACGACCCTGAAGACTACCGTCATCTTGTCGGCGACCAGCCGACAGACTTGGAGATGCATCCGAACTCGCCGGGCTACAGGCTCATCCTGAACAACGTACTCTTTCCGGCGGCGAAGAAGAAACAGCAGAAAAC
>JAKSMZ010000101.1 GCA_024400355.1 Bacteroidales bacterium | reverse complement strand
TATGATGTTGTTTTCTTGTGAAAATTCGATGGACAAGGTCAAGATGTTCATCGACAATGACTCCATCAAAGGACTGATGGCGTACGACGTCGTCATTGAGCGGAGCGACTCGGGGATGCTCGTGGCGAAACTTTCGGCCCCCGTCATGGTCAGGATCGACTCAGACGACACCACGCTCCTCGAATTTCCGAAAGGATTCCACGCCGTGGTTTTTGATGACACGGTGATGACAATGAGCATCAAAGGCGACTACGGCATCAGCGACGACAAAGACCAGATGGTCTTCGCGAAAAGAAACGTCATCGTCGAAAACACCGAAACACACGAGACATTAGAGACCGAGAGCCTTTTCTGGGACAAGAGGAAAAAAAGAATTTACACCAGTGCCTTCGTCACCATAAAGGGACCCGACAGGGTCATCTACGGTGACAGCCTCGACGCCGACGAGAACTTCAGCAAGAGAATCATCCATGGGGTGAGAGCCACCATCGACGTGGAAGAACAAGAAGAACAATAACTTACAGGACAGATGGATGACTATCTCATTGCAATAATATCACTTTTCGCATCCGCCTTCTCTTCAGGAGTGGAGATTTCCTTCCTGAGTTCAAACAGGCTCAAACTTGAGCTCGACCTGACGAAAAACAGCTTCCCGGCGAAGCTGATAACCTATTTCATAAGACACCAGTCGTATTTCATCGGACTAATACTCCTGTGCAACAATATCGCCAACGTCGTTTATGGCATAGCCATCGCGAGAATCCTGAAGCCGGTCATCGAAGGCATACTGCCATTGGCGGTCACCAATGAGTTCACGATACTTCTTTGCCAGACGCTGATCTCCACGTTTATCGTCCTCTTCTTCGGCGAGTTCATGCCAAAAACGCTGTGCCGGATAGACCCGAACAAGCTTATGAAAGTCTTCGCCTTCCCGATGATGCTGCTGTACATCCTGCTTTTCCCATTGACATTCATTTACATAAGCATTTCAGAAGCCATCATCAGATATATATTCAGAATTAAGATGAGTCCGGAAGACTACAAGCTCAGCACCGTTGACCTGAACGACTACCTGAAGGAATACGCCGACCCAAACGAAGGAGACAACGACATCCAGCAAGGCATCGAGCTGTTCCAGAACGCCATCGAGTTCCCTTCGGTCAAGCTGCGTGAATGTATGCAGCCACGTAATGAGTTGATAGCCATTGATATAAACGACACCATAAAAGAAGCCAAGGCTGTTATTGAGAAGACTAAACATTCCAAGCTGCTCGTTTATGAAGGCAACATCGACAATATCGTCGGTTACATCCATATCAACGACCTGCTCTCAAAGGCTGACAGCATCAGGCAGAGAGTGAGACAGATTGAGTTTTATCCGGAGACATACGGCGCACAGGAACTTCTGCAGCATCTCTCAAAGACACGCCAAAGCATTGCCGTCGTAGTGGATGAGTTCGGCGGGACAGCCGGCATCATCACAATCGAAGACCTCATCGAGGAAATCTTCGGCGAGATCGAAGACGAATACGATGAAGAAGACGACATTGAGAAAACCATCAATGAAAACGACAGGATTTTCTCGGCGAGGCTCGAGATAGACTATCTCAACAAGACATACAAATACGATTTTCCAGAGTCGGACGACTACGAGACTTTGGCCGGTTATATCATACATTATCACGAAAGCATCCCGAAAACAGGTCAGGAAATAGTCATCGGCGACTATCTTTTCAAGATAATCAAAGCGTCAGAGACCAAGCTTGAAGAAGTGGAAATCAAAAACAATCAATAAGTTAGACTATCATATTAAAAAAAACACCATTAATGTTCATCATATTGATGATTTTTGTAAATTTGCACGCTTAAAATTACCGTTAAACGAAAATAATAAAAATAGAAAGAAAATAAAGCTATGGCAGCAATTGGAGCAATCAGAAAACACTACGGCCTGTTAGTCATTATCATAGGCCTTGCACTTCTGGCATTTGTTTTGGGTGACCTTTTCAGAAGCACAAACAGAAGACAAACAAACAACATCGCTGTGGTCAACGGTGAGAAAATCACCTATCAGGACTACGCAAACCGCGCTGACGTGAACATCGAGAACGCAAAAAGAAACGGTTCTGTTTCAAACGAAGACACATACAGCGTCCGTAATCAGACACTCGACCAGATGATCAGAGAAGTCATCATGAACAATGAGTACGAAGCCCTCGGAATCACCGTCTCTTCAGATGAGCTTTTCGACCAGTTTGTCGGCGAAAATCCTAACCAGTATGTCAAACAGAGTTTCTCGGATGCAAACGGCAACTTCGATAAGGAAGCGGTGATGGAATACCTCAGGAACTTCCAGAGCCTTGACCCTGTCTATCAGGCAAAATGGATTGAATTTGAGAACGCCATCAAGGAAGAGAGAGTGAACGAGAAATACGAGAACCTTCTCAAGAAGAGCTTCTACCTCCCGACAAAACTCGCAGAACGTTACTACTCAAACAAAAACGACAAGAGAACCGCTGAAGTTTATGCAGTGCGTTACACTACAATTCCGGATTCAACAGTCGTTGTCACAGACCAGGACAACAAGGCATTCTACGAGGCCAACAAGAAGAAATACCAGACTGACGCAATACGCGGCATTGACTACATCGTGTTTGAGGTGAAACCGTCACAGGCTGACAGGCAGGCTGCCATGGACTATGTCGCCGACGCGAAACAGGGTCTCGCAGAGACAGCAAACGTCGCCAACTACGTTGCATCAAACTCAGACATGCCTTACGACAGCACATGGAAAGCCGACAAAGACCTTCCTGTCGAGATTGAAGGCGTCATCGCAGAAAACGAGGCTGGTCATGTCTTCGGGCCATACGAAAGCAACGGTTACTTCAACATCGGCAAGATTGTCGCCAAGGAGAACCGCTCCGACTCACTGATGGCATCACACATCCTGATCGCTTATCAGGGCGCAGTCCGTTCACAGGCGACACGCACCAAGGAACAGGCCAGCGCACTGGCCGACAGCCTCCTGAATGTGGCGAAGAAAGCCAAAGACTTCGAAGCACTCGCATCACAGTTCAGCGATGACCCGTCAGCCAAGACAAACAACGGCGACCTCGGCTGGTTCACCGACGGAATGATGGTGACAGACTTCAACGAGTTCGTGCAGGACAACACAGTCGGAACAGTCGGCATGGTTGAGACACCATTCGGCTTCCACATCATCAAGGTCACAGGCAAGAACGAAGCAAGAGAGGTGGCACGCTTAGCCATCGTCGCACGCGAGATTTCAGCAAGCACAGCAACATATCAGGATGTCTTCTCACAGGCAAACAAGTTCAGCACAGAGGTCAGAAATGCCGAGCAGTTCAACAAGGCTGTTGAGGAGCAGGGACTTAACAAACGCACATTCCAGACAATAAAAGAGAACACCTACCGCATCACAGGCCTCACCAACCCGCGTGAGATAGTCCGCTGGGCATTCAAAGATGAGACGAAGGTCGGTGACATCTCGACAATCTTCGACCTCGAAGACATGTACGTCATCGCAATGCTGACAAAGGCTGTTCCGGAGGGCAACACACCAATGGCGGATGTCGTTGACCGCTATGCATATATGATAAAGAAAGACAAGAAAGGCGACATGCTCATGGAGAAAGCCAAGGCATACGGCACAGACTACGAGAAGATGATTAACGAGATGAACGGCGAGAAATCGACAGTCGAGAACATCACCTTTGAAGGCCGCGGCTTTGGCACATACGGTCTTGAAGAGAAGGCACAAGGCACGGCACTCGGAATGAAACAGGGTGTCTATTCTGAACTCGTGAAAGGCGGCAACGCCATATTCGTGATGAAGGTGACAGGCGAACAGCCGGCAGCAGCAACGACAGATTACAGCGCTATCAAACGCGAGAAACAGTCGGTGTTCAACAACGCCATCCTCAACGGAGCAGCTTACTCGGCACTCTACGACAACGCGAAGAT
>JAKSMZ010000100.1 GCA_024400355.1 Bacteroidales bacterium | reverse complement strand
GACATCAAGACAATCTCCGCCTGCGGATGTTACGCTGCATCGGCTATAACGGCGATAACAGTTCAAAACACACTGGGTGTCAAGGCTGTGCATCCGATTCCGGTCGATGTCATCGGACAACAGATTGAAGCCGTAATAGAAGACATCGGCGTTGACGCGGTGAAAATCGGGATGTTGCACTCCGCTGAAGTCGTTGAAGGCGTGACAAGAACACTCACAAAATTCCATGTGAAGAACATTGTACTCGACCCTGTGATGGTGTCAACTTCCGGGCATCGCCTCATCGAAGAAAATGCGATAAACACTCTTGTTGAAAAACTTGTGCCGCTGGCGCGTGTCATCACACCGAACATCCCTGAAGCCGAGATCCTCCTTGGCGGCGTGAAACTCGAACATCAGTCTGAACTGCCGGAAGCGGCAGAAAGACTCGCACAGAAAACAGGCACGTCGGTGCTTCTCAAAGCCGGACATCTTACTGAAGACAAACTCGTTGACATCTTTTATGACATTGAAAATAAATGTGTTTACGAACTTCCATCGGTGCGTGTCCATACGAAAAACACTCACGGGACAGGCTGCACGATGTCATCAGCCTTCGCATCATTCCTCGCAAAAGGATTTTCGTTGCAGGAAGCCGCCGCCGAAGCAAAGAAGTATATCAACAACGCCATTGTAGCTGGTGCTGATTATGAAATCGGTCACGGCTTCGGACCTGTGAAGCATTTCTTCGGTTATTGGAATGACTGAAATGATAATTGAAAAAATTATTTATAATAATTCTAAATAAGAGATCATTTTGTCTTAAAAAATCGTATTTTTGCAGTCGAATTTTTTTAAGATGACCGAACTGAATTTTTTATGTAGCGGACAGTGCGAGAAATGCCGCAGCGGGTTGTCATGCATAAGAATGGCAAACCTCCGTGAACGCAGGCTGCTGGTGCTCGTTGTCGGAATGCCCGACAGCAGACACACTGCACTGCTCGGACAGATATACAAAAACGCCGGACTGACCGACGAGCCTGATGTCGTTATACATAACGGACAGGCAATCAGATTCGTTGATATACAGGACACTGACGATGACCCGCATGTTACCGCGCGGCGTGTGGCAGGCTTCGTCAAAAACCACAAACCTGACCTGATATTGAATGTCGTTGACTCCATGAATCTTGAGGAGAGTCTCCATCTCACGGCACATCTCATCGACATGCACTCGCGTCTCGTCGTGGCGCTTAACAATTACGATGACCTTCTCGCCACAGACCACTCCGTTGATTATGAACAGCTTGGCAATATGATGGGGTTCAAGGCGACACCGACCGATTCATCAAGCGGGAAAGGTGTCAGCGAGCTTCTGAATGTGATAATCGGTGCCATCGTGAAAAACGAAGGCGTTAAACACACACATGTTCCATACGGTCAGGACCTTGAACGTTCGATCAGAAAGATTGAAGAGGTTGTACTTTCATTCCCCGACATGCGTGATTACGACAAGAGGTATGTTGCAATCAGGTTGTTGCAGGACTTTGAAAATTGCCGTGATTTGCTGAATGGACACGACAAGGAGATTGAGGCTGCGGTGACCAATGAGGTGAGGTCGTTGAAGCGTGAGTTTCACGCGTCGCCAGCCGAACTGTTAAGCTCCGCAAGCCATGGTTTCGTGCATGGAGCACTGCAGGAGACGCTGCGTCACAGCAAGGACGACAGCGACCACACTTTCCTGCAGAAACTTGATGCACTGCTGACAAACCGCTGGCTCGGACTGCCGCTTCTGCTTGTGGTATTGTTTTTGGTGTTCGAAGCCACGTTCACTCTCGGCGCATACCCGCAGGCTTGGATTGACAGCGGAGTGGACATCGCCGCCAACTGGCTGCGTAGTGTAATGCCTCATGGCTGGCTCAGCAGCATGATCACCGACGGCATCGTGATGGGAGTGGGGGCGGTGCTTGCTTTCCTGCCCAACATCATCATTCTATTCTTCTTCCTCTCGATGCTTGAGGACTCAGGTTATATGTCGCGTGCGGCTTTCGTAATGGATAAGATAATGCATGTCATAGGGTTACATGGTCGTTCATTCATCCCGATGCTCATCGGATTCGGCTGTAACGTCCCGGCAATCCTGGCTGCTAAATCAATCGACAACAAGAAAGACAGAACGCTCACCATGCTGATGATACCATTCATGTCGTGTTCGGCGCGACTGCCTGTTTACATGCTGTTCGTAGCAGCGTTCTTTGCAAAATACAAGTCGCTGGTGATGATATCAATGTATGTCATTGGCATTATTTTTGCGATATTGTTTGCATTTATAATGAAACGAACTAAATACTTCAAGCAAAGTGAAAACGACTATGTTTCTGAGTTGCCGCCTTTCCGTAAGCCGACATTGCGCAACACCGGAGCGCACATTTGGGAACGCACATCAGATTATCTGAAGAAAATCTCGACAGTGATACTCGCCGCATCGGTGATTATCTGGGCGTTGGAATATTTCCCGATCGGTAAGACAAACAACGGGGCAAACAAGGAAGAGTCATACCTCGCGATGATAGGCCGCAGTATGGAGCCAGTGATGAGTCCGCTCGGTTTCGACTGGAAGATGAACGTATGCATTCTGACAGGTCTTCCGGCGAAGGAAGCCATCGTAAGCACAATGGGAATACTTTATCATGTTGATGATGAAGAGGGTACGACTGCCTTGGCGAAGGCCATGCGCGATGAAGTCTATACCTCCGGACCAAGAATGGGACAGCACGTCTTCACGCCGGCGGTGAGTTGGGCGTTCATGCTGTTCGTGCTGCTTTACTTCCCGTGCATCGCAACGATAGCGACACTGCGTCGTGAAGCAGGTGGAAAGTGGGCTTTGTTCACAGTCCTGAACTCGCTGGTTTTGGCATGGTGCGTGGCATTCGGAGTGTATCAGATTTTCGGGTAGGACATTGTTTTTTCGTAATTTCAAAAAAATAAATAATATGAAACGAAACATTTTGTTGATTTTCAGTCTGTTATGTTGCGCGGTACTTGTTTCCTTGTCGGAAGACACATACGCGCAGACCAGCAAGCACACTACTTATTATGAACAGCGGGCTTCATTGTTCGATGAGCTGCCGACAAGCAAAAGAGACATCATTTTCTTGGGCAACAGCATCACCGACGGCGGCGAATGGAGCGAACTGTTCCAAAACAGGCACTGCAAGAACCGCGGCATCAGCGGCGACGTGTGTGACGGCGTCCTCGACCGTCTCGAAACAATCACCAACGGACAGCCCGCCAAAGTCTTTCTGATGATCGGCATCAATGACCTCGGGCGTGGCGGTACCCCTGACACTGTAGCAATGAAGACACGATTGATTATCAAAAGGATAAAAGAAGAATCGCCACGCACAGAAGTCTATATCCAGAGCATTCTGCCGACTAATGACCATTACGGCATGTTCGGTGGCCACACAGCACGCTGGAAAGATATTCCGGTGACCAACGAGTTGCTGCGGCAAGTCGCGGAAGAAGAGGGTGTCACATACATTGATCTGTTCTCACTTTTCGCCGATGAGGAAGGCAAGATGAACATCAACTGTTCGAACGACGGGCTTCACCTCACTGGAAAAGGCTATTTGATCTGGCGTGATGCCGTAAAACGTTATTTGTAAACTGTATTTCGGGAATTAAATATTTGCGAATTTCAAACAATTATGACTTTCTGTTGTTAGATGTGAAAAAATAACAATATGAATATCTACGACATCAAAGTTAAGAAAATCGAAAACGGACAGGAGTCCGAGGTTTCGTTCAGTGAGTACAAAGGAAATGTCATGCTGATTGTCAACACTGCCACTGGCTGTGGCTTCACGCCGCAGTATGAGGCTTTGGAACAGCTTTACCGCAAACATCGCGATAAAGGCTTTGTGATCCTTGACTTTCCGTGCAACCAGTTCATGGAGCAGGCGAAAGGCACCGACGAGGAAATCAACTCGTTCTGCTCGTTGCGTTACGACACCACATTCCCGCGCTTCAAGAAGATTGAGGTTAACGGGGCGGGGGAGTCGCCGCTATACACTTTCCTCAAGAACGCAATAACAACACGCGATGACAAAGG
>JAKSMZ010000010.1 GCA_024400355.1 Bacteroidales bacterium | reverse complement strand
TCAGTAAGGCAGAGCCAGATCAAGTCCTTCAGCTCTTTTATTCCTTCGCCTGTTGCGGAGCTGATGAAAAGATGCGGTACCTTTTTCGGCAGATGTTTCTTGATGTCTTTTCTTGTCTCATCATCGATGAGGTCGTTCTTGCTGATGGCGAGAATGCGTTTTTTGTCGAGCAGTTCGGGGTTATATGTCTTCAACTCATTGAGCAGTATGTCGTAAGCCTCTTTCACGTCGGGGCTGTCGGCTGCCACGAGGAACAGAAGTATCGAGTTTCTTTCGATATGGCGCAGGAATCTGATTCCCAAGCCTTTGCCTTCCGAGGCACCTTCGATGATTCCAGGAATATCAGCCATGATAAACGACTTGAAGTCGTAATACGGCACGATTCCGAGGTTCGGGGTGAGTGTGGTGAACGGATAGTCGGCTATCTCAGGCTTTGCGGCGGAGACGACCGAGAGCAGTGTTGACTTGCCGGCATTCGGGAAGCCGACGAGTCCAACGTCAGCAAGAAGTTTCAGCTCGATGATTATCCATCTCTCCTGGTTCGGTTCGCCTGGCTGCGAGAACTTAGGGGCCTGGAATGTGGCTGTCTTGAAGAACGTGTTGCCCTTGCCTCCCCTGCCGCCTTTCATTATGACGACTTCCTGTCCGTCTTCTGTCACCTCGCCGAGCGGTTCGCCTGTCTCGGCGTCGTAGGCCATCGAACCGAGCGGCACCTCTATTATCGCATCATCGCCTTTGGCGCCGGTACGTTGGTTTGCGCCTCCTGACTCACCGTTGCCAGCGAAGAGATGTTTCGTGTAACGGAGATGAAGCAACGTCCAAAGTTGCGCGTTGCCGCGGAGGATGACATCACCGCCCTTGCCGCCGTCACCGCCGTCGGGACCGCCCTTCGGGACATATTTGGCACGGTTGAAGTGCATCGCGCCGTTGCCACCCTTGCCAGAACGACAAAATATCTTTACGTAATCAACAAAATTAGAATTCGCCATAATACATTATTTTAGTTTGAGGTTTTTAAATTCAAGAGCTGAGTTAATCAAACATCACTCTCAAAGTTCCACTCTTAACACTTTTTAAAACTCGTCTTCCTCCGCTTCTTCAGGTTTCACCGCGGCGTTCTGTTCCTCTTCGTATTTATCGCAGTCAAATTCTAACGCGGTGTCAGTCAGAGGCTTTTCAAAATCGCCGGTGCTGATATTCAGTGTCGGGTCGGCATAAACTTTCTGCATATACAAGGCCCATATCGGCAGAGCCATGTTAGATCCTTGTCCGAGTGATATTGTCCTGAAATGCACCGACCGGTCCTCTGCACCTGTCCACACGCCAGTGACGAGATCAGGCGTGATTCCCATAAACCAGCCGTCGCTTTGGTTTTGCGTCGTGCCTGTCTTGCCCGCGATAGGATACCTGAGGTGATATTTCGACCTGAGGCGGATGCCAGTGCCTTCATATACAACGCCTTTCATCAATTCAATCATCTTGTAAGCGGTGACATCGTCCAAGGCTTCCGTCTTTTCGGCAGTGAACGTCTCGATGACATTTCCGTTCTTGTCTTCAATTTTTGTGATGAAAATCGGCTTGACATAAATGCCTTTATTCGCGAAGGTGTTCATCGCGCCGACCATCTCATAGAGCGAGATGTCGCACACGCCGAGGCATATTGAAGGCACCGCCGGTATTTCCGATGTGACGCCCATCCTTCTCGCCATCTGAATGACGGCTTGCGGACCGAAACGTTTCATCAGATACGCTGAGATGCGGTTGTTCGAGTGAGCCAACGCCCATCTCAATGTGACCTCTTCACCGAACTTTTCTTTTCCGGAATCCTTTGGTTCCCAGAACTTTCCGTCGGGAGTCTGAATGCTGTAACTGATATTCGGCACCATTGTGCATGGCGTATATTCGCCTTCCTGCATCGCTAAAGAATAAAGGAACGGCTTGAACGTGGAACCGACCTGACGTTTCGCCTGCATGACGTGGTCATATTTGAAGAAACGATAGTCGTTTCCGCCAACGTATGCCTTCACGTGACCGGTCTTCACATCAACCGACATTAATGCTGACTGCAAGAAGAACTTGTAATAATATATTGAGTCCCAAGGTGTTAAGACGGTGTCTATAGGGCCGTCCCATGAGAATATGGTCATCGGGACAGGCTTGTGGAACTCAGCCACAATGGAGTCGTACGGCACTTTGGCGTTTCGCATCACGCGGTAACGCTCGGAACGTTTCATTGACAATGTCATCACTTTCTCAACATCTTCCCTGCTGTCAAGAGCAAACGGAGCCATTTTGTTGTTTTTCCAATGTCGGTAAAAAGCCGGTTGGAGGTCGAGTGAGAGATGTTCGCGGACAGCCTCTTCGGCATATTGTTGCATTCGGGAGTCGATGGTGGTGTAGATACGCAGTCCGTCGCGGTAGATGTTATATGGGGTTCCGTCGGGTTTGTAGTGCGTCTTGGCCCAATCTGTCATCTCACCGCGCAGAAACTCGCGGAAATAGGTGGCTTGTCCGGAATTATGGTCAAGCACGCCGAAATGAGAGAGGTCAATGGGCAGTTGCGACAGCGAGTCACAGTCATGCGCGGAGAGGCAGTTGTTCTCGCACATGCGTTTCAGAACCAGATTGCGGCGGTTCAAGGCATTGTCCGGGTTCCGTCTCGGACTGAACTTCGTAGGTGCGTTGACGACACCGGCCAGCAATGCAGCTTCCTCGACATTCAGGTCAATCGGTTCTTTCCCGAAAAATGTCTCCGACGCTTTCTTTATTCCAAACGAGTTGTGTCCGTAAAACACTGTGTTTAAATACATTGCGATGATTTCGTCTTTGGAATAGTTGTATTCCAACCTCGTTGCCGTGACCCATTCCTGCAGTTTCCTGATAACCAACTGAATGGTGCTGAGATTCTCGCCACGCGGGAAAAGGTTCTTGGCAAGCTGTTGGGTCAGAGTACTTCCGCCGCCTTTGTCGCTGTCACCCGTAGCTACACCGAAAGCCACACGGAACAACGCACGCCTGTCAATGCCTGAATGTTCGTAAAACCTAATATCTTCGATGGAAATCAATGCGTTAACCAAATCTGACGGAAGCTCATCATAACTTACATTCGAACGGTTTTCAATGTAATATGTGCCAAGAAGTTTCCCGTCGGCAGAGATTATCTCCGTCGCTAAATTCGTCTTTGGATTCTCAAGTTCCTCGAATGTCGGCATCGGACCAAACCATTCATTCACAATGCCATAGAACATAAAAAATATCCCAGCCACGAATATCACGAAAAGTGACCAAAGTACTATCAGATATACTTTCACGCCACCTTTTTTCCCGCCCTTATTCGATGATTTTGATTTCTTTTCAGCCATAACTTATTGTTTTTCAAAACTTACGCCGATGTCAGCGATGCCTTTCAGCACCTCGTCACGCATGGCCTGCTCAATTTCAAAATGATAGTCGCCGCGCAACGGAAAACGCAGATTCGGGTTTAAAATTATTTTGTCTGACCTCATATTGCCACTGCCTTTACCGACCCAACGTCCGTCAGGATATGCCAGAGTGCACTCGATAGTGTCGTGCGTCTGGTTACCGTTCGGAAATGTCGTATGCAGAAAAACATAGAGATTGCTGTAGCGGTAATTCTCAAAATGCCTGATATTCAATGCGAAAGAATATACCGACAATGTGTCATCGACTGCGACGTCAAAATATGTGAGGTTTTTGTTGTTCCATTCGGCATCAGGGATGACGACGCTTTGGTCGTAAAGCATATCGTTGCTGCACGATGCCAGAACAATCGTGACGAGCAAGCTGAAAATTACCATTAACCTTTTCATTGCCAATATTATTCGAGTTTCGACAAATCAGCGTTCTCGCCTCCTTCGCCGTAGTCGGCGTTATGCTGTTCTTTGATGAAAGCGAAGTCTTCGAGTTGTTCCGGCAGCTCGCCTCCCTTGTTTTTCTCAATGATTTCCTTGACTTTCTCGACCGGAATCGCCATCATATTGTTCCTGTCGAAAGGATATGAGTACCACATGAGGCCTTTGAAAATATCAATTTTCTGATAAATGCCATCGCCTTTCTTGGTTTTCAGCACAATGCGGTTGTCGGGGAACGCCTTGAGTGCGTCGACGTATGTATCGTACTCGTAATTGAGGCAGCACTTGAGTTTTCCGCACTGGCCGGCGAGTTTCTGCGGGTTTGGTGAGAGCTGCTGGACTCTCGCGACACCAGTTGTAACTGATTGGAAATCAGCGATCCATGAGGCGCAGCAAAGTTCTCTTCCGCAAGAGCCGATGCCACCGAGTTTCGCCGATTCCTGACGGAATCCTATCTGGCGCATCTCGACACGCACATGAAACTCCTGTGCAAGCCGTTTGATGAGTTCACGGAAGTCAACACGGCCGTCGGCTGTGTAATAGAAAATGGCTTTTGTTCTATCACCTTGATATTCAATATCATTTAGCTTCATGTCAAGTCGCAGGTCGGAAGCGATTTCACGGCTGCGGTACAATGTGCGTTCTTCCTGACGTACCGCATCAATAAACTTTTCCACGTCATTGGCGCGGGCGCGACGATAGATCTTCTTCAGCTCCGCCACAGGAGTATTGCTTCTCTTGCGTTTGCGCTGATTGTTCACAAGCTCACCGACCATTGAAACGATTCCAATGTCGTGACCCATAGCGGTCTCAACTGCAACAAGCTCACCTTCAATGAGTTTCAGTTCAGCCGGGTAACTGAAAAAGTCTTTTCTGTCATTCTTGAAACGCACTTCAGCTACCAAGAGATCGCCTTCTTTCGGTTCAGCTCCTTCATAATCCTTGAGCCAGTTGAAGCTGTCGAGTTTGCATTGGGCATGGCGGATGACACTCGATCCTGGCTCGAAAGTTTCAGCTTTGATGCGGCAACCGCGATGAAAATCGGGAGTCAGCTCTTTCTTCATCGGGTCGTGAAGCGGCCATGTGATCTTCAGCTCCTCCTCCTCTTCCTGCTTGTTGACCATCCTGTCTTCCTGGTCCTCATCGTGCATATTCATTTTGTGAGAAGTCGTTTTCAACAATGACTCAACATCGCCAGTGTCTTCAGCATTACTTGTATTTTCTTCATTATCAACAAGTTCATCACCAGCTTCACTCACTGTTTCCTCTTCAGATATTTCTTCTGCAACATCTGCCGCATCATCCAAAACCTGTTCAACTTCGACAGCCTCATTTTCTTCAGCACCTTCAAGTTCATCATCAACTATCTCATCATCAACAGTTTTTCCGTTTCTGTTTTTATTATTGCGATGCCAATTCTTTTTATAATACGGCTTCTTCCTACGATTTCCGCCGTTATTATTACTGTTATTTTCCCCCATAATCGAAAAAATTATATATCAGGACGCACTACGCGTCGTTTTACTATTAACCTGCAAAGATACGGATATTTTTTGACATGGCACTTTAAAAAATATTATATTTTGGGCAGAAATTTAGTGTGTTTTACTTGTATTTTTTGTATTTTTGCGGGTTAAAATTTAGATTTTATAAAAGATGAAAAAGCTTATATTGGTTCGCCACGGCGAAAGCGAATGGAACAAATTGAACCTTTTCACAGGTTGGACAAATGTGGATTTGTCGGAAAACGGAGTTAATGAAGCGAAGGAAGCAGGCAAGGCATTGCTTGAGGCTGGTTACAGACCGGAGATTTGCTTCACATCATATCTGAAGAGAGCCATCAAGACGTTAAACAACATCCTTGATGTCATGGATCTGGATTGGCTTCCGGTCAACAAGACATGGCGTCTGAATGAGAAGAGTTATGGTAAGTTGCAGGGTTCGAACAAGGTTGAGATGGCCAAGAAATACGGTGATGACATGGTGCAGAAATGGCGCCGTTCGTTCGATGTGCAGCCGCCGGCGTTCACGATGGACGACCCGAAAAGCCCGCGTCAGGATCCGCGTTACGCAGAGATGACCGACGAACAGATTCCGCTGACAGAATCGCTAAAAGACTGCATCAACCGTCTGATGCCATATTATAAAGATGTGATTCTCAAGGCTTTTGAAAACCATGACCAAGTGTTGGTCGTAGCTCACGGCAACAGCTTGCGCGGCATAGTGAAAGAACTTCGCGGCATGACAAATGAAGAAATCATCAAATTCAACATTCCTACAGCAACACCATACGTCTTTGAATTTGACGACAATATGAACCTCCTTGACAACAAGTTCATCGGTGACCCCGATGTTATTGCAGCAAAAATGCAAAGCGTTGCCAATCAAGGGAAAGCGAAATAATTCTATGGGAAGACGTTGGGTTATACCGGATATTCACGGATGCTTCCAGACCTTGAAACAGCTTGTTGAAGAAGACATCCAGTTGACAAAGGAAGATTCTTTATTTTTCCTTGGTGATTACATCGACCGCGGTTCTGATGGAAAATCTGTCATTGACTATATCATGAGCATTCAATACCAAGGTTATAACGTTCGTTATGTCATTGGTAATCATGAAGATTTCTGTCTTAAATCTTACGAACAGGACAAGAAAATGTTCATCTTCAAAGGCAGCGCCCAGAAAGAATGGGAAAAATATGGCGGCAAAGCCACATTGAACAGTTTTGGTGTCAAAAGACCGCGTGAAATCGATGAAAAATACATCGACTGGATGCGCAACGGTGAGTATTTCATCGAACTTGACAAATACATTCTGGTTCACGCAGGCATGAACTTCAACATCCAAAACCCTTTTGATGACGTCTGGTCAATGATGTGGATCAGGGAATTCAAAGTCGATCCAAGAAAAACAGGCGGCAAAAAAATCATCCACGGACACGTTCCAATCGAGTACAGCATGATAGAAACGTTCATAAAATCAACAAATTATGGTTTCATTGCACTCGACAACGGCGTCTATTACAAAGACAAAAAAGCCGGTTTTGGCAACCTCGTTGCACTTGATATTGACAGCCTTGAGCTTATTGCTCAACCGAATATCGACTATTGATGTTAGTTGACATCCATACTCACAATTACAACCTTGATAATCAATGTATTATCAAGGTTGTGTGCTTAAATATGCCGGATTTCGACAAAATTCAAAACATTCTGCCAACACCCCATTGTTATTACTCCGCAGCCATTCATCCATGGGATGCCACATCATACGATGACGATGTTTTTGCCTCGCTGACAAAAATCGCAAAAGATAAACGGGTAATTGCAATTGGGGAGTCGGGACTTGACAGAATACACATTGATACATTTGAATATCAACAAGATACATTTCAAAAAATGATAGAGTTGTCGGAAAAAAATCACAAACCGATGATAATACATTCGGTCAGATCGGATTCCGACATCATTTCCGTAAGGGGGAAATCAAAAGCGAAAATGCCGTGGATTATTCACGGATTCAACGGCTCACTGCAAACCGCACAACAACTCGTAAATCACGGGATGTGCATCTCGCTCGGCGAGATTCTGTACAGAAACGGGAAAAAAGCCTCTGACTTATTAAACAACCTGCCATTGGACAGGATTTTCTTTGAGACAGACACCGCCGAAAGGTCGATAGCTGACGTTTACAAGACAGCTGCAACGCTCGCCCACCACGAAACCGAAAATTTGGAGAAAATAGTTTTTGAAAATTTCAAAAAAATGTTTTTTGATGGAAAACTGGAAGAATAGGACACAGATACTCATTGGTAATGAAGGAGTTGAGAAACTCGCGAACTCTCATGTCTTAGTCGTCGGACTCGGTGGAGTCGGTGCATACGCAGCCGAACAGCTTGCACGCGCCGGCATCGGCGAGATGACCATCATCGACAGTGACACCGTCAACGAGACGAACAAAAACCGCCAGCTCCTGGCACTCGACAGCACTGTCGGGAAACTGAAGACAGAGGTCATGGCTGAAAGAATCCGCGACATAAACCCGGACATCAACCTGCACGTCGTCACACAATACCTTAAAGACCAATCGATTATCGACCTCATGGCACAGAAGTTCGACTTCATCGTTGACGCTATCGACACCCTGGCACCTAAGGTCTTTCTTCTTTACTACGCGGTACAAAATCATCAGAATATAGTGAGCTGCATGGGTGCCGGCGGTAAGTTTCATCCGGAACGCATTGAAATTGTGGATATTGCAAAGTCACATGAATGCCGGCTTGCGTTTTATATCAGGAAACGCCTGCACCGTCTTGGGATAAGGGAAGGCATCACTGTGGTTTATTCCCCAGAGAAAGTCGCCGACTCAGCCTTTATCGTTGAAGATGAGAAAGTTGACAACAAAATCGCGACGGTCGGCACGATTTCATACATGCCTGCTGTTTTCGGATGCTTCTGCGCATCGCATGTCATAAATCAAATACTCGGTAAATAACTTATTATCAACCAACAACCAAGAACACGAAATCATGGCGTTTCTTGACTTCCTTCTCAATGTTGGCAATGTAGTGTGTTCTCCTCGGTATCGTGTTAAGGATTTTCTGAGCCTCATCGTACTCACCCATCTCACGATATAACTCAATGATTTCCAATGTTGAAGCCTCATATTCCTCATCTTCCGGAGTATAACGGCCTTTCAGCAAAACCAACAGTGCCTTCAGGTTTCCGATGTATTCCTCGTGATATTTTTTGAAAAGCATTCTGCCCTCAAGGAGTTTCTGCCGGTTCTTGCGCCAGACATTGAAACTCATCGCCCCGGAAAGAAGGTATCTGATTTTGCCCTGATAATTGTTACGCACCAAGTCGTTGTAAGCCCACCACATCAGGCGGCGCAGATACAGTTCCTTGTCGCGGTCACCCTTGACCACCTCCAACGCCTGCCGGTAATGCTCTTTGAGAGCCAATCTCCCTGCATTTTTACTGAAACGCACCCCGAAAAACCGCCAGTGATTCCAGTTGTAACACGGACCATCGGGCTTTGTATAACTGATAACCGGTTCTTCATATTTGTCAACCCAAAACCAATGACTGCATGATGGGCATATAATAAACTTCTGAGTCTCAGTGATATACGTGTCATTCAGGATTTTCCCGTCGGAAAACAGCACTGACTTGTTCACCATTTCCGACCTCACGATATGTCCTTCAAGATTACAGCCACAGCTCGGACATTTTATGTAAAATGTGTCAAACTTTATCATATTGTCAATTATTTTCTACCGAAGTCAGCGGGGACTTCCCCCCAGATTTCGGTTCTCCATTTATGAACAGGCACTCTGAAACTATTTTCCGCCAGCCATTTCTCGGCTCTGCGAATCACGTCAAAAAGATATGCATTCTTCTGATTCTCAGCAAGTTTAGTCTTACACTTACCTTCCCTCACCCATTTTTGTCCGTTCAACGAATCGGAATAAATCGGAAGACAGAGTTTGTTTTTCTGTTGCCATGCGAGACAATGGACAATGGCGAGAAACTCTCCGATGTTATTTGTCCCGTAATCAAAAACAGGACTTTTAAAGACTTCCGTGCCGGTTTCGACATATACGCCGCGGTACTCCATTTTTCCTGGGTTGCCCGAACACGCTGCATCGACAGCGATGGCGTTTGTTATGAGTCCGGGCATGTTTTCAGCAAGTTCCGACATTCTTTTTGTTGTCGTAAGCGACTGACTGTCATCATTGTAAGCCTCAAAACCATTCTTAAAGGCAGTTTCGGCGCTCTGCCTGTCGGGAAAGCCTTTGAACTTCGCACCATGGAAGCCTTCCACCTGGAGTCTGCATTCGTCCCAGCTGGAAAACACGCCTATCTGCCGGCCTTGCCAAACGGTGTAAAACTTTTTTTTCATGGCGCAAAAGTAACATTTTTTTCAAGGTGGATGCCGATATTATCGGAATTTAATTTTAAAATGAAAAAGACCACTGATAATCAGTGGTCTCCATTTGTATCGGGTAAGGGAATCGAACCCTTATTTCGACAGTGAGAGTGTCGTTACCTAACCGTTAGTAGAACCCGACTCGGTCATTTTTTGACGGTGCAAAAGTACAAATAATTTCAATATGTCCGACAAAAAATCTCAAAATTTTTTCAACGCTGCACAAATCTCATCACTGCTCAACTCGTTCATGCACCTGAAATGTTTCTTCGGACAGTTTTTGAATCCCAATTTTGAACAGGGACGGCATTTAAGTCCTTTGCATTCAATGATTTTCGAGAACTCAGGGTGTTGTGGATCGTAAGGTGTCATGCCGAAATCAGGCACCGTGTTGCCCCACGTCGAGACGATGGGCTTATGCAATGCGGCGGCGATATGCATCAATCCGGTGTCGTTGGTCAAAACGGCTTTTGCCATTTTTATTATCGATGCCGACTGTTCAAGATTAAGCATTCCGACCGGATTTCCCACATTTTCACCGACTGCGTCGGCAATCTCTTTGGCACGAACCATGTCTTCCGAACCACCCAGAAGTATCACCGGCTCATCGAGTTTCTCTATCACCTCTATGACCTTATCGGTTGGCAGAATCTTAGTGTTATAGCTTCCGCCAATGACAACGGCATAAAACCCGTTGCGGAACTCTTCCGGAATGTCAGGCTCCTGCATCTGGTTGGTGTCGCTGATATAAAACTCCAAACCCCTGCCGTCGTTCTTGATATCCAACACCTCAACAGCCTCGAAATACCTGTCAACGATATGAACCTTAGGCAGTTTGTTGATTCCAAAGACAGTCAGGAGCAACTTCTTGAAATCGAGCTTGTTGAAGCTGTGATGCTCGCATCTCAAAGCGCGGCAAATTGCTTTCGACCTGTGATTCTTCTGTAAATCAATGACATAATCAAAATTTTCTTTCTTCAGCTCTTTGATGGTCTCCCTCAAGGAACCTGAAAACTCGTGTGTCTTGTCGACTAAAGGGTTGGCGTGCGTTATGCTCGCGAATTTGTCTTTTATCAGATAATGCAACTCCAAATCGTCATCCATCTGCCATTTCAGACAACGAACAATTGGTGTTGTCAGGACAATGTCGCCTATTGAACTGAATCTTATTATTAGGATTTTCATGTCGTTTTATTTTTCAATTAAAGTTGATTTGAATCTACTTACCCCTTGATAATCAAGCAAAGGGAAATCTTTCATATATTTAAACTCCGCCTCGTTTGATTTGAAATCCAACGGTTTTGGGTCGATTCCTATGTCTCTCGCCCAAAACGCCATGTAACTGTTCATCGCGACAGAATACATTTTGGTGCGGTCAATGGGCTGGCCGTTTTCCAGACAGACTTTCGCATTGACGAAATGATCAACATTGTCGCTGCCAACGTAATGTTCAATGGTATAAGTGATTCCGGAGACATGGCACGGAGAATAATCATTTGTTGCTGCGAGATTCAGAAACTCCGCTATCTGCTCGCCTGTCATCTCCATCGTGACGATGCCATTGTCAAACGGATCGAGATTCAAGACGTCAATATATCTGAAATCTGTGCCCGTCATGCTGTCTAAACGCACACCGCCGGGATTCTGAATCGCAATTTCGGTTTTTGCAATATAACGCTGCGCATCGGTCATGAAGGCACCAAGCTCCTCCTTGTTTGACAATGGAGACTTCGACTGTCCGACAATTCTGTTAAATTCAGGGACGTTGCAAAAATCGTCAACTTTCTTTTTGACATTCTCATCGACCTTCGTAATTTCCCTTAAATCAATGATTTGTGAATGCTTATCAATAATTTCCCCGCCACAAATCTGTATCTTTGTCAACGTGGTGAAATCCAAATTCCGTTTCGACTGGGTATATAACACGCCGCTTGGATATTGTTCGGTATGCAAATGATGGGAATGGCCACCGATGATGAGGTCAAACTGCGGATAGACGCGAGCGAGAATTGAATCGACCTCGATGCCGCAATGGCCAACGAGCACAAATACATCGCAGCTATCTCTAAGTGACAGATAATCATTGATTTTCTGAATTGCATCAACAAACCGCACATCTTTTATGCTGTCGCGATGCGCACTCGGATAACCGTAGTTTGACGTCTCAATCATCCCGAGAAAAACCACGCTGACATCCACACCTTTGATGTTTTTTGTGGTTTTGAAGTACGGTTTTATCATTTCTGAAATCTCAGGATAATTCGAGAAATCAGCATTGCCGCAGATGACAGGAAAGTCGGTGTTTTTTGCAAAATATTCAAGACCGTCTATACTTCCGTCAAATTCATGGTTACCTAACTCACTGACAGTGAATTTCAAATCATTCATCAGGGTGACCATCGGCAAGTTTGGATGCGTAGGATTCTTGTCGTTATAAATATTACCAGTCCTGTTGTCACCTGCACTTACAAGCATCAGATCAGGATAGATTTTACGCAGACTATCAACAACATACGCAAATCTCGGCATCTTTTCAATATGGCCGTGCATGTCGTTGATCGAGAGAATTTCCACTTCTAAAGTGTCAATGTTTCTCGCCTTTATTCTGTCAAGACACTGACGGCCTACAGTATCCGACTTTTCAAAATATTCTATAGTGGCATCGTAAATAAATGGTCCTGTCGCTGTCGCTCTAAAGCCTTGTTTTTCAAGAAATTCCATTGGATATTCGCTCAATGCGACTGAATATTTTCTTTCCAGGTCAAGCGACTCGCCATTTTCAAGAGTCACCGACACATTTGAAAAATGCGGATTTTTATATTCGTCAAAAACATAGTCAATGGAATAGTTTATGCCTGAAACATAAACTGGTCCGCGGTCACTTGTCGAAAAACCATTTATGAAACTGACAATTTCCTTACCGCTCATCTCTATGGTTTTCAATCTGTTATCAAAAGGGCTGAAGTCATAGACATCAACAACTCTTATTTCGTTGCCTTCATGACTTGTTTTCCTGATTGCACCATAATTATGGAATGCAAGGTCGGTGTTCATGGCCGACCGGTATGAATCGGCAAGCATACAGCCAATTCTGTATCTGTTGACAAGCGGAGTGGCCGTATAGCCCAAAAACCTTGTCAGTGATTTGTTTCTGTAAAATTTTTCTACAGTTTTTTTGAGTCTTGCGTTTTCCTGAAGTCCGCTTTTCAGGGAGATACACTCTGCCGACTTTGAAACAATCTTGCCATCAACGACATTAATTTTCACGACATTGGCGTAATTCAGATAAGATCCAGCCTGTGTGCAAAGCACGTTATCTCCTTTATATTCAATGTATTTATTATGAGAATGCCCTCCGATAATCACATCAAACTGCGAACAGTCCTCCGCTATCGGGTAATCGCCCCGTTCACCGCAGTGTGAAAGCAGGATGAACACGTCACAACTGTCGGCAAGATGTAAATAATCTTTGGCTGTTTCATGCGGATCGGTGAAGCTTATATTTTTTATGTTTTTATCAATCGCCGACGGATGGCCGTTTTTATATGTCTCGACAAGTCCGAGAATGCAAATTTTAACACCTTGATTATCAATATAATAATAAGGTTTTATATTCAACTCAGGTTCTTTCGAGAAATCAGCGTTTGCGCAAATAAGCGGGATTTTCGTTTTTTTCTGAAAATCAACCAACCCGTCAATGCCTTTGTCAAATTCATGGTTGCCGATTGCAGAGAGGTCAAACCCGATTTCTTTCATCAGCTTAATCATCGGATAATTGGAACCATTTGGATAGAAATCGTTATACGAATTGCCCGTTCTGTTATCTCCAACACTGAATATCAACAGATTAGGATACAATTCACGGAGGCTGTCGGCAACGAAGCCAAGTCGCGGCATCCCTTCAATATGCCCGTGCATGTCGTTGACCGAAAGAATGACTATCTCTTTGTTTCCTTTGTTCGATGAAGGTCTGTCTGCTGCGCAAGAAACCAGCAACAAGCTGACAACCAATATATTAAGTATCTTTTTCATAATACAACCTTATAATCATTAAATATCTTCTCAACAGCGTTTTCATATTCATCTAAATGATTGACTTTCTTCACATTACGCCAGACATTCTGCGGATCGTCGAAGATGTTCATCATATATTTCCACAGTTCTTTCATGCTGCCGATGATTTTCGGACTACCGCCAGCATGATGAAGTCTCTCAACATAGAGATTAACAACAAAATTATGCAGTCTCATTTGCCTATCTTTTTGATTGTCAATAATTTGTTTTATATCCTCGGCCAAAAACGGATTTGTCAGCAATCCGCGTCCCAACATCGTATGAGTTTTATCTGTAGAAATATTTTCTACAACCGATTTGTATTTTTCGACTGTATAAATATCGCCGTTATAAATCAAAGGCTTGTTAATCAACGGAATAAGCTCCTTGAACTTTTCAAGCGATGCTTCGCCGGTGTACATCTGCTTCCCGATTCGCGGATGAATTATTATCTCACTGAAAGGCAATGTGTTAAATGTCTCAATGAATTTGAAGATCTCGTCAGGACTATAATAGCCGAGCCGGCATTTTATGCTGAATTTTATTCCGTCAATGTTATTGCTGACTTCCTCAAGCATCGCAGTTGTCCGTTGACAGTCAGCCATAAGCCCGCATCCGCGCGTTTTGTTCGCCACACGCGGGAAAGGACAGCCCATATTCAAGTTAAATTCAAGATAACCCATTGACTTACACTGATTTGCAAATCTGATTATCTCCTCCGCGGTATTACTTAATATCTGAGGGACAACGATTTTAACATCATTGAACCGTGGGTCTATTTCCTCACCACGCAGACTTTTTGAATTGTCTTTCTGTATTCCCGTGAAAAACGGAGTATATAACTTGTCTATTCCGCCAAAATGTTCCATGAACACATTGCGATAGACCACATCTGTGATCCCTTGAAATGGTGCAAGGCTTAACTCATTCATTTTCTTTTGGTTATAATACGAACAAAAGTCATGACGAGCAATAACGCCGTCAAGAAAACCGACACCTTATATATATAGTCGCCATAGCGGACATAGAAAGTTTGTTTATCATTGGTTTTCAAAGTGTTACGTATGGCGGTCTGTTCCCAGTACCTTGTTTTTTCAACAATGTCGCCTCTTTGATTTATGAAAGCAGATATACCTGTGTTTGCAGATCGTGCGATGCTTCTTCTCGTCTCAATGGCGCGAAGACTCGAAAACTCAAGATGCTGTCTGTGACCGGGTGTATTGCCCCACCATCCGTCGTTGGTGATGACGAAAAGCATGTCGGCTCCTTTTCTGACAAACTCCGTCACATAACTGCCAAATGCTGATTCATAACAAATCAACGTTCCAACTTTATGATTATCAAAAGATAACACGCGAGCTTCCGCGTCTTTTTTCAGAGTCCCTGTCGTTCCGCCAAGATCAACAGCCATATTTGCCAACGGCCTTACGAACCACCACGATGGCATTGATTCAACGCCAGGAGTCAACCTCGATTTATGATATAGCTGGATGTCGTCTTTTGTGATGAGAGCAGCGGTGTTATAAGCATAGAAATATTCATCAGCATCATAGAATTTCCGCGCGGCGAAATCATCCTCATCTCCTTCAGGCACCAATCCGCATGGACCTATTCCTATAACATAACACGATTGTGGAAACGTGTCTATATATCTTCGTAACTCTTTGATAGAATAATATTTATCAATATTTTCAAGCCATATATTCTCTTGTATCGCCGATTCAGGGCTGACAACAAACCTTGTGTTTTCTGTCATCAAAGGTGCAGCGACCTCAAGATTTCTCTGGAGAATTTCCGGTGGTGTAAGGGTAAACTCCTCCGAATATGGGTCAAGATTCGGCTGAACCACCACAACCTCAACTTCATTGCCGGCTTCTTTATATGAATGATACATTATCTTACTGACAATCAATGGGATAACGATAACCGCCATTGCCAACAAAGCTGATTTCAAATGATTATCGCTCTTAAACAACCATTTATAAATCAATATGTTAGAAGTCAAAACCCATACCGTACCGCCAGCAGTACCCGTCCATTCATACCATTGAACCCATGTGTAATGATGCGAGAAAACATTGCCCAAGTTAAGCCAAGGCCAATTCAACTGCCAGTTCAGGTGCAGGTATTCAAAAGCCAACACAAAGATTATCAATACGTAATAACCTTTTTTATTGTCATACAACTTGGTCTTTACAAGATGAAAAGCCCAGAAAACAATTGCCATGAACACGCTGTTAAGCAGTATCGTGCCTATTGTCCCGACGGCTGTGGTTTTCCATATCCACCATGTTGTCAATGAGTTCCAAACCACGAAAGCGGCAAAGGCGAGCAAGAACACCCTGCCTTTTTCGGGGTTTTCCCTGTCTCCTATTCTGTCTTGAAGAAAAAGCAACGGCACGAAAGCCACAAAAGCTATTGGCGCCAGACCTTTTGTAGGCCATGCAGCGGCGATGAGCAGGCCGCTCAACAATGCCAGAGACGCTTTAGTGACAGCTTTCATCTATTTGACCCTTAACAACTTAGTGATTTTAAAACTATTATCAGTAAAAATGATTGAGGCGTTTCCGTTGCGTTCAATCTGGTTGATGCTTTCCTCAAAAAGACTGCAAATCTGTCCGACATTCCTTATATTAATAAAAGGTGCAAAATTCTGAGTGAAGTTTTTCTCGTCTGTCGGGAGCAACACGTAGTCGGACATACTATTGTTGAACAGCAATGAGTTATGGAAGATATTCAGTCCATATTCGAGAAATTCCTTTTGTTTCTCGCGTCCGAGCGGTTTGATGTCGTTTGCCACAAGGTCGATGAGTTCCGGGACTGCGCCCTTGAAACAGTAACGCATCCATTTCTGGAAAATGCCGGCATAGAGTTTCTCATCTTCCTTGTCTTTGACGAAATGCTGCGCCATTAGCCAGTTGCCGTCAGCGAGGGCTGCTGCATCGTAAGCCTCTTGTGCCGAACACGCAAACTTCTGAACAAGAGCGTCTTGTACTTCTGGCATCGTTATCTTCGGCACCTTCACCAACATACAGCGCGACCGGATGGTGGTAAGCAGTTCCTCCTGATTTTCAGCAATAAGAATGAACAGCGTCTTCGCCGGCGGCTCCTCAATAAGTTTCAGCAACTTGTTGGCACACTGCACGTTAAGTTTATCAGCCATCCAGATGATTGCTATCTTATACTCACTTTCGTAAGCCTTGAAACTCAGTTTTCGCAATATCGTGACGGCATCACGGACATTGATGACACCTTGCTTGTTTTCAATGTCAAGCTTGTTGAACCAATCAGATAAATCAGCATAACACTGACAATCAGCAAGATACTCACGCCACTCGGAAATGAACAAGTCAGATTCCGGATTTTGTTTTACTCCTTTGTTTGTGGCGGTCGGAAACACGAAATGAAGGTCGGGATGTGTCAGTGACATAAACTTCCTGCACGACGGGCACACGCCGCAACTGTCTGTCTCTGAGCGGTTTGTGCAATTTATGTATTGTGCGTAAGCCAAAGCCAAAGGCAGTTTCCCGCTGCCTTCAGGACCGAGGAAGAGCTGCGCGTGCGACACACGGCTCTCCCTCACGCTCTGTATCAGGCGTTTCTTCAGTTCTTCATGTCCTATGACCTCCGAAAACAACATTATTCCTTGATGAATTTTCTGACAACACTGTTACCTTTGCTGTCAACGATTCTGATGAAATAAACACCATCACTCAAACCAGCGACACCGACGTTCACCTCTGTCGCCGCAACTTTCTGTGCAATGACTCTCATTCCGACAGCATTAAAGACTTCAACTGTCTGAATATCATCAGATTTTACAGTGATATAATCTTTAGCCGGATTCGGATAAACGTCAACATTTTTATCGTATGTCACTGATTCAACATTCAACACCACTGTGTTTCCTGGGAATGAGATGTCATCAACCCAACAGGCGCCACCCGAACAGTCGCCATTCTTGCTGGTGTCGTAACGCCATTCCATGACATGGTCGCCAGCCTCAACATCGTATTCGACGTGCGTCCAGTCATTATCACCTGACCATCTTTCTATCATATTTCCATCAATGTAAAACACGAAGAAATCTTTAAATCTTCTCGTTAAGGCCTTGAAACAGAAAGATATTTCACCATCGGTTATTGTATTTATCTCAATGATGAGTGACGAAATCTCATCGTTTGTTATGTCGCCTGACTGCACTGAATATGTGCCGGAATGCTTTGTCTCATCCGTCACAAACCACGGCTTCGCGCCACCGTGTTTCCAGTTGAGATGCGAGAAATCGCCTGTTTCAAAATCTTCCGTGATTGTTCCAACGGTGAACAGCAAATGCTTCTCCGCCGCATAAAGCCCTGACTTCACTTTAAATTTCAGATCGACTGTCGTGCCGTCATGAATCTCATCGGAGACATGAATATCTATGCTTTTTGAAAATTCATAGCCAGCTGCGATGTCACCTATCACGATGTCATTTTCAGTGTAAGTGATGTATGGATTCTCGTCGCATCCATGCAGAACCGACTCCAAGGCCGCCTTGTGACCGATGTTTTTCCCTGAGACATTAACCCTCAACACCTCGCCGGCATCAACGTAGCCGTTCATGTTTCCTTCAAGCTCACTGTATGTTATCTCGTCAATTTCCAATGACGGAGCAAGTGCCCTGTAAAGAACGTTGTTTACCCATGTCTCATTGCCGTCGGTGCAGGTGATGACAAAGTCAACGTATTCGCAATCCGGAATGTTGTCGGCGATTTTAAATTCAAAAGCATCAAAAATGCTGACGGTGCTTCCGGCTGCCACGGCACCGACTGTCGCCGTTGGATTTATCATTTCGATGTATTCTGAATCCGTTGACAATGTGGCTGTCACGTTGCTGGCATCAATCATGCCGGCGTTTTTGAAATCAACATCCATTAAAATTATGTTTGAATATCCGAAATCACTGCTCAACGTGATGTTTTCAGAAAGCACGAAAGCCTTATCATCGCTGATACCTGAAATATTGATTGTCTGGGGATAAGCGTTCGGGCCTGTGACGATGAGCTGCAAATCGCCTTCAACATCAAGCGGCTCGAAGAAATTGACTTCCGCCACGCCATTCAGGTCTGTCTGACCGAAGGCGAGCAGTTCGCCATCGTGGAATATGCTGCAACGGAAGTTACTCTGCGCCTCACCAATCTTATTGATTGTCAGCGTGGTCTGTGTGGTGCCTTGCGGCAACGCTGCATCATAGCTGATTTCCGGACGGAAAGGCTCGTCGAGCCAAGGACATGCTGCCACATCACCCATGACATTCAATGCCCAGAAGCTCCAGATCATGTACGGGTCATAATAATAGCCCATATTAATAATAGGTGCGACAGTATTTTTCATCTCTACGACAGCCATTCCGATATATGGGATTCTGTCGTTGTAATACGCATCGACAAACTCGCGGTGGAGGTGAGTTGAAGGGCCGTCGCCCCAAGGCGAGTACCAGCCATAGCGCGAGTTACCGGTGACAGCCACAAAACCTGTCGATACCGTCGTCAATTTCTCAAGGATACACTTATGCGAGAAGTCACCGCAGATGCAGCCGTGCGAGTGGAAGAATCCGTAGTTGTGAGTGACACCGTTAAGGTTGTAGAAACTGTTGTCGGTGATGCCGTTCTCGTACCAGCCAGCCACATAGTCGGTGTTGGCGTGTCCGAAATGGTGGACATATTGTCCGCCGAATTCATTGATAGCCTGTTTGAAGATGGTGCCAGACCAGCCTGTTGGACCGTCAGCGTAGATCTTGTGGAAGTTATAATCCTCCGGGATGCCGACAGTGGTGTAGTCGAAATCGCTGCTGCCGCCGATGATGCGTTCGAGGTCGGTGCTGGCGTAATAGCCGTCACCGAGATGTTCGCCACCGAGGATGACATCGCGGAACTCGCCCAAAACAGGGTTGTTATGATATGTGAATGTCTTGTGCAACATGTTGTTAAGCTGCTCTTCATTATTGAAGCACATACGTCCGATACCGATTTCAGGCTCGTAGTCGCTCTCGCCGATTTCGCCCCAGACACCATTGCCGTTGGCGTCCCAGTCAACATCGAAACAGGTGAAATACATGTCAGCAGGAATATTGTCTATCTCCTCGTCGAAGACATTGACATACAGGCTACGGAACGGAATCAGCCCTGTGTCACCACCGAGCAGAACCATCATAATACCTTCATTCTCATACTCTTGCTTGATGTAATTGTACATCTTCTCCTGATCATCACGACCGCTGTTGCCAGCCAAGATGTCTTCCAACGCCGCAACGCGCGTGCGAAGGCCGCGTGCCTCATAGAAAGTGACATACTCATCGAAATGCGACACCCACTCCGCCGGCGTGATGACAAGAAGCTCATAGCCCGGCATCGAACGCCCGCGTGTGTAATACTGGTCGATGGCCTCAGGGTTCTGAGCCAGCCTCTCAACCTTGCCTTTTATCTCAGGTGTTGCCCAAAGAAGACTGCTCTTGTCTGACTTTGAAGCAGTTACATTGACTTTAACAGTTGCTGTCTTTGCGTATGAGACCTTCCCCGTTGCCGGAACGTATCTCACCGGAGTGAATGAAACCATCGCAAATGAGTAACCGTTCATGTATTGCGTCATAACCTTCGACTGACAGACTTCAGGATACAAACCCTTTGATTCATAAAGGTCTTCGTCAACCACAAAAGGATATTCTTTCTCAGAACCGACCTGACGCATCTTCTGGTACGGGAAGAGGTTGTATGTTCCGTCAAGCTCCACGAAATCGGAATATTCGACTGTGAAATCCTGAGCCTCAGAGTTTTGCGGAAGCAAAAGCGAGACACTCTGCCACGGAAGCGACGGCTGTCCCACCTTCGCGGTGTTTATTGTTCCATCAAAATAAATCTGGTCGTAACCATTGACAACTCTTGATGTCGGATTGTCAAAATGATAGGTTTTCTCAATGGTCTGGGCAAATGACAACACACTCAAAACCACTGAAAACAACGCTGTAAATAATATTTTTTTCATTTTTATCACAAAAAATTTTACACAAACATGAAATTCTATGGATATGGAACCGCTACGCGGTTCTCCCCACCTAACCACCTATTCGCCTAACTACCTAACTACCTAATGACCTATCCACCTAATTAATCCACGCCTCGACCTCTTCGAGTTGCAACGCCGGAACGTCCATCTTGTTTTTCTTTCTGATGCCGTTCAGCTTCTCGCGGAGACCGGCAGGTTTCTGTTCCTTAAGCATCTCGACAGATGTGAAATTCTGTTTCACAAGGACTTCCGCCCAGACTTCAGGAACGCCAACCGCCATGAAGTCTTCTTTTGTCGCGACTTTCTTCACTTTTTCAGGACGCATCTGAGGGAACAGCAGCACTTCCTGTATCTGTGTCTGGCCTGTGAGCAGCATCACGAAACGGTCGATGCCGATGCCCATGCCTGATGTCGGAGGCATTCCGTATTCGAGGGCGCGGAGGAAGTCCTGGTCGATGACCATCGCCTCGTCATCGCCGCGGCCCGCGAGCATCATCTGTTCCTCAAAACGTGCGCGCTGGTCGATAGGGTCGTTAAGCTCGGTATATGCGTTGGCGACCTCCTTGCCGTTGATCATAAGCTCGAAACGCTCGGTGAGTTCCGGGTTGTTGCGGTGACGCTTGCAGAGCGGCGACATCTCGACAGGGTAGTCGGTGATGAACGTCGGCTGTATGTAATTGCCTTCGCATTTCGCGCCAAAGATCTCGTCGATGAGTTTGCCCTTGCCCATTGAGGGGTCAACCTCGACTTCAAGCTGCTTGCACACTTCGCGGAGCTGCTCCTCGTTCATGCCGTTGATGTCGATGCCGGTGTTCTCCTTGATGGAGTCGATCAT
>JAKSMZ010000001.1 GCA_024400355.1 Bacteroidales bacterium | reverse complement strand
GACTCGAACCACCGAACTCATCCGAGGACAGATTTACAGTCTGTTGCAATTGCCGCTATGCGACTCCCCCTTGGATTTGCGAGTGCAAAAATAGGTAAAATTCCAATACTCCCGACAAAATATTTATAAAAAAATATTTATGTTATAAAGCAGTGGATATCAATATATTATTGTCTTACTTCTTATTGCAGCCGCATAAAAATAGCCTGCAGCAGTGCCTTCCGGAAATATATTTGTACGCACATTTGACGGAGATCCCATCATCGGATTGCTTCCGTTGCTTGAAGATATATCTGAAATATAACCTGCATAACCGTATGTTATCACCGACAAATCCATTCTCACCGTGTCGCCATGATGCAATACTTTCAGCGAATCAGCGCCTGATTCTTCCGTAAGGAAACTCCAGACAGGAATCTCGCCGGCAAGATGCGCCATCAACGGGCCGTTGACGTACCACCCCGACATTCCGCCAAGGTTGTATATCCCACAATTTGTCAGTTTGTCGCCACCTGCAAGGCTGTCATTGACGTACGCCTTAACCATATAGTTAGCATCTTCATCTTTCAATGATTGGAAATATGGATATAAACCTAACATATTATTAACCAACACATTGGCAACTTGATATTGCTTGATCACTATTGAGTCGACGGTTGTGATGCTCGGCAGCATTTCCGCCTGTGCATAATAATGCCCGCCACCTTCACGTTCGGGCAGGTCAATCGACAGATTATATGTATGGTTTTCCTTGCCGGAAAACTTCTCAACTGTTTGATAGACACCGTTTTCTTCGGTCTCCTCATACCAAATGGTATCGATGTTGTCGTGTACAAAGATTGTGGCATCGGAAACCATCTTCGGTGCTTCGGTGGCGTAAAAATCTGTCGTCCTGCTCAGTGTGATCTTATGATTTTTGCATTCATCGGTGATTGAGCCGTAAACACCCAGAAGTTGCGGACCTTCCTGTGGCTCGATCGTTATTCTCTCCTTGCATGACATGATGAGCAGAGAAAATAAAAATATGTTAAATATTTGTTTCAACTGTTTCATAATCATATTAGAATTTAAAGTTGTACGACACAGACGGCACAACTGAGAAAAGATAAACTTTATCTGTTGTGATTGTGCCATTGTCTTCACTCTTAAACATTATCGCCCATGTGTTATGCCTCGCGTACGCGTTATAAATCGAGAAGCTCCATTCGCCCTGCCAGCGTTTGTGCGGCTTGCATTTTAGATTTGCAGCAAGGTCAAGCCGATGATAATCAGGGTAACGGCTTTTGTTGCGATAGCCGTTATAAACAGAGTATGTCACGCCATCCACTGTGTATTTGCCATAAGGCAGCGTAACCGGCTGGCCCGTGTTATAGACCCAAGTAGCCGACACATCAAACCTGTCAGAGAAGGCGTAATTTACCACGATACTGATGTTGTGAGGGCGGTCGTAAGGCGACTGGTATTCTTCGTCATGGCTGATGCCTTTAACTGTCCTGAAGGCTCGGCTGAATGTGTATGCAATCCATCCTGTCAGTTTTCCGCTATTTTTTCGCACAATGAACTCCGCTCCGTATGAACGTCCCTTACCGACACGTACTTCTCCGTCTATCAATGCGTTGGCAATTAAAAAGGCATCATCTGTAAAGTCTATTACATCAGTCAGGTTCTTGTAAAACAACTCCACCGATGTCTCAATGTCATTGCCCCTGAAATTTCTGAAATAACCAGCTGCGAACTGGTCGCATTTCTGCGGTTTAATATTCGGACTGGTAGGGAACCAGACATCAAAAGGCAGTCCGCCCGTTGAATTTGACGCGAGCTGCGCATATTGCACAGTCCTCGCGTACGATGCCTTGATCGATGACATCGCGCTGGTGCGGTATATCATTGCCAAACGCGGTTCAAGATTAAGTTCGGTGTGGAACATTTCACCTTTTTTATATATGGCAGAATCAACCCATCTGTGATTTTCATCGAAAAGATAGAGCGTTTCGGCTCCAACATTGTTAAACATCGACAATCTCAGTCCATAACGCAATGAAAACAAAGGAGTTATCTTGTGTTCATCTGTAAAATACAGTGCTGATTCCAATGCTTTCCGGTTGAGGCGCTCGTTATCAGCAGTCTTGATATATGTAGCGACAACACCTGTTCTGTCTTCAAGTTCTCCTAAAAGATATTGATGATAAGTAGATGACAGTCCGTATCTTATTGTCATTTTGTCATTTGTCATCCAGACAAAATCATATTTCAGAGAATAATCGGTGATGCCTGCTGTAACAGTGAAATCATACGGATTAGCCATCACGTCAATGTTGTATCTGTATTTTGAGTACATGAGTGACAGGTTTGAGGTAAGTCGGTCGTTGAAAATATGGTTCCATCGCAAATTAGCAGTGGTGTTTCCATAGCCAAGCCCCATCAGTCTGTCCATCTTCACGAGGTCATAACCATTATACACCGAAAGGAATATCCGGTTGTTTTTATTGAAGACATGGGTGATTTTGCCATTTAGGTCGTAGAAATACAATTTTGTTTTCGTCAAGTCTTTGAGCAGGTATGACGCAAGAATACCGCCGTAAGTTATTCGTCCTGCGAGCATTACAGAGGTACGTTGTTTGTTGAACGGCATATTCAGCATCAGTCGGCTTGTGAGGATTCCGATGCCGCCGGTCATTGTGAACCTGTCGGGGATTTCATCGAGAGTCTTCACGTCAAGTACCGATGACAAACGGCTGTCGTAGTTCGCCGGAATGTCACCTTTATATAGTGTAGCTTCTTTCACGACATCGTTGTTGAAGACCGAGAGGAAGCCGAGGAAATGTGAGGCGTTATAGACCGGCGCGTCGTCCAGAGTGATGAGGTTTTGGTCGGGAGAGCCGCCTCTGACGCTGAAGCCTGACGAGCCTTCGCTGGAAGATTGGACACCCGGAAGAAGCTGTATCGCCTTGATTACATCAACCTCACCCATAAGTGCTGGTATCTTCCTGATTTTAACCATCTCAAGCCTTTGCACACTCATGGCAAGCTCCTTTACGTTGGCATCTTTTTTCTTGCTCGTTACAATCACATTTTCAAGTAGTTGGCTCTCCATTTTTAATTCAACATTGAGCCTTTTCCTTGATTTCCCAACCGATACAACAGTCTCTTGTGTGCGGTAACCTAAATAAGAAAACCTGATTTTGTATCTACCTTCATTAAGTTTTAATTCGTAGTAACCGTTTTCATCTGTCGTAGTACCAATCTGTAATGAATCGACATAAACCGCCGCGCCGATCATAAATTCTTTAGTATCAATGTCTTTTACAACACCAAAAACTTCTGATTGCTGTGCTTGGATTTTCGTAAAAGCTAAAAAAAATATTGATAAAATAAAGAATAATCGTTTTTTCATTTTTTCCGTAAATAGATTGCAAAATTACTTAAAATTTTCCGAAATAATAGTGATTATTTTGAAAAAAAGTCTCATTTTTGCATTTGCAAATTTTGATGTTTTATTAACTTATGAAATATGAAGTATAACTTTGACGAAGTGGTAAATCGCATTGGCACTCAATGCGTTAAATATGATTTAAGAAACAACGTCTTTGGAAGCCCTGACGTAATTCCGATGTGGGTTGCTGACATGGATTTCCGCACACCCGACTTTATCCGTGAAGCTGTCATTGAACGTGCGAAAGGTGACGTGTATGGATATACTTTCCGCGAAGACTCTTATTATCAAGCAGTTGCTGACTGGATTCACCGCCGTCACGGATGGGACATTAAGAAAGAATGGATTTCTTACACGCCCGGCGTGGTATGCGCCTTCAACATGGCGGTGATGGGACTCACAAAGGAAAACGACGAGGTGATAATCCAGCCACCGGTCTATCCGCCGTTTTTTCATGCCGTCGAGAGTCACGGCAGAAAGCTCGTTCTTAATCCGCTCATTGAGACTGAAACCGGCTTCGTAATGGATTACGAACTTCTTGAAAAACAGGCTAAAACCGCCAAGATGTTGATTCTAAGCAATCCACATAACCCAGTCGGAAGAAGCTGGCGGCGCGAGGAACTTCAGAGACTTGGCGAGATTTGCATGAGAAACAACGTGCTCGTTTTCTCCGATGAGATCCACTGTGACCTTGTGCTCCCAGGATTCAAACATACGCCGTTCGCCTCGATCTGCGAAGAGTTCGCGCAGCACAGCATCACGGCTCATGCGGCAAGCAAGACGTTTAATATCGCAGGAATGGCGACTTCGTCTATTATCGTACCAAATGAAAATTTGCGCAGGCAATTTGTTGATTATGTGCATAATACTGAGATTGACCTCGGAAATATCTTTGGTAAAATCGCTACAAAGGCGGCAATGGAAAAAGGGGAGGAGTGGCTCCAGCAATTGCTTCAATATATAAAAGGTAACATCGATTATGTGGTTGAATATTTACATCGTGAATTGCCTAAGGTGAAAGTTCACAAAGCGGAGGCAACATATATGCTTTGGCTCGATTTCTCGGCTTACGGACTTGATAACAAGGCACTTAACCACAAAATGATTTTCGAAGCCGGTCTTGGCCTGAACAACGGAAAAGAGTTCGGCAAGGAAGGTGAGCACTGCCTGCGGATAAATCTTGCCTGTCCGAGAAGCGTTGTTGAAAAGGCGATGTCAAAGATGAAGGCGGTGTTCTGAAAATTTGAAAAATTTCTCCGAAAAAGCTTGCAAAAACGCCTTGACCGACAAGATTGACGACCGCCAGATTTTCATGAAAGGCATCGACTATTCTTATTATTACGAAGAGGGAAATGATGAGGTTGAAGAAATTTAATGATTATTGCAAAGACACATAACACACATATTATCAGAGCTTTATGGATAAAGAAAAAATTTACACAAAATACTTGCTCGTATTGAAAAAAGTTGTACTTTTGCATCGGGTAAGTCTTATACGACCAGCTCCTGCCAAACTCCCCCAGGGCCGGAAGGCAGCAAGGGTAGGCGGTCGAGCGGTGCGATATAAGTAGCTTACCCTTTTTTCATGTTATGAATATCAACCCTACATACACAAGAAAGCAGTATTGGCTTACGGCATTGATTTCAGGAATGCTGCTAAGTCTTATTCTATCAGCGTTTTACATATTTATGCATGATAGATTGTATGTAGAGTCATCTTACTTGTTCTCAATAATTTATCTGTTCCCATTTGTATGGCTGAGTCTGACATTGGCCTTCTTCAAATGGAAGTTCGTGCTTTCAGAATTTTCATATAAACAAGCATTTTTATTGAGTATTATCACTGGAGTTTTGGGATCAATCTTGTTCAGCGGCGTGATTTTCGCCGTTCTCACGTGTTTTGGAATAGAAAGCAGGATGGAAATATATAACAATGGTGAACGTCTGAAAGATTTTATGTCGCCACAGGCTATTTCATTGTCGTTCCTCATAATAAATCTGATGCTTTCACTGTTTTATTCGCTGATAATTGCTATCTTTGCACGCAAAAAATAAACGAAATGAATATATCTGTAATTGTTCCTTTATTGAATGAGGAAGAGTCGCTGCCGGAACTCGAATCATGGATAAGGCGTGTAATGAATGAGAATAATTTCACATACGAGATTGTTTTTGTGGACGACGGCAGCACCGACGGTTCGTGGAACTGCATTCAGAAATTGAGATCCAACAATCAGAATATCAGAGGGATACGTTTCAGGCGTAATTATGGTAAGTCAGCAGCACTTAACGAAGGTTTCAAAATAGTTCAAGGCGATGTGGTCATCACAATGGATGCTGATTTGCAGGACAGCCCTGATGAGATTCCAGGGCTTTACAAGATGGTGGCCGAAGACGGCTATGATATCGTAAGTGGTTGGAAAAAAGTGCGTTACGATTCCAAACTCGCAAAAAACATTCCATCTAAATTCTATAATTGGTCAACAAGAAGGATGACTGGCATCAAGTTGCACGACTTCAACTGCGGACTGAAGGCGTATCGCAATGAGGTTGTGAAAAACATTGAGATTTACGGTGAGATGCATCGTTACATACCTGTAATTGCAAAAGCCGCCGGATTCGGACATATCGGAGAGAAAGTGGTTCATCACCAAAAAAGGAAATTCGGCACCTCTAAATTCGGAATGAGCAGATTCTTAAGAGGTTACCTTGACCTGCTGACAATCACATTCATTTCAAAATTCGGGAAACGCCCGATGCATCTCTTCGGCGGTCTCGGCACCTTGATGTTCCTGATAGGTTTCGTCATTGGCATCGTTCTCACTGTCAAGAAATTCGCATTCGGAGCTTACGGCATGACAAACCGTCCTTTGTTCTATTTTGCATTGATATTCATCATTGTCGGCGTACAGCTTTTCCTCACTGGATTCCTCGCTGAACTGATTCAATCAACGTCTGGCAAGCAAAAAGTTTATGGTATTGCCGAGAGGTTATAAATTGATATTCAAAATATTGCAATAAAAATCGGGAAGCCCGTTTGAAAGATTCAATCAGGCTTCCCGAATCATTTACTATAAGATTGTTTTAGAAATTGTCGTTGAACGGGTCATCGTAAGGCTCGTCAAATTCGTCTTCATCTAAATATTCTTCCTCACCGAAAATGTCTTCCTCATCTTCAGCAAACATGTTTTCACCTTCTTCCCAGTCGAAATCCTCTTCGAGCTTGCTTTCGTCGAATTCGTCAATGTCATTCATGTCATTCATGAACTCCTGAAGCTCATCGTCGCTCATCTCGTCAAGATTGGCAGTCAGAAGCCTGTTGTCGCGCGACATCGCCTTCAGGTCCTTGAGGACGTCAGCAGCGACATAAAACTCATCAATATTCTCCTGGCAGTATTTAATATACTTCGGGTCTTTCTCGAAGACTTCAGCCAAAGTCTCACCTTCATATTTTCCAGAGGTGAAGATGTCATCTACATCGTAAAATTTCATATTTGTATTTTTAGATTTTCAATTAAAAATTTTCGCAAAGATAATTTTTTTAATGATGTGCCGACTTATTTTTTGAAAATAAAATAAACAGCCAATATCATCAGTCCGAAACCGATGATGTGGTTCCAGCTGAAAGTGCCCATTTTAAACACTTTAATTGTAATGATCATGAAAACGGTCAGGCTAATAAACTCTTGAATTACTTTGAGTTGCACCAACGAGAAAGGACCGCCGAAGTCCTCATGACCGATTCTGTTTGCGGGAACCATAAAACTGTACTCAAGCAACGCCACGCCCCAACTGCTCAGTATTACAAGAATCAAAGGCCAGCTCTTTGTGGTGTCTGCAAACTTAATGTTGCCATACCACGCAAACGTCATGAAAATATTAGATATAACCAATAAAATAATCGTATATAACGCCTTCATTTTCCTATGATTTTGACGCTGCAAAAATCGTGATTTTTTCTCAATTATTGCAAAAAAAGAGTAAATTTTATTATTTTTGCAAAAATTTTGGATAATGGTGAACATTGAGAAGATTATCAAGGATTCAATAAATGTCAAGAACTTGATTATCAATGATAAAGATTTTGTCGAGAAAATACAGAAAGCCGCCGACATTTGCATAAAGTCATTGAAAAACGGTGGTAAGGTTCATTTCTGCGGCAATGGTGGCAGTGCCGCTGATGCACAGCACCTTGCGGCAGAACTCAGCGGACGGTTTTATTACGACCGTCCACCCCTCAATGCCGAAGCTCTTCACGTCAATTCAAGCTACCTCACTGCCGTTGCAAACGACTATTCTTACGATGTGATATACTCGAGAATGCTGCAATGTTCGGCAAAAGAAGGCGATGTCCTCGTTGGTATCAGCACATCAGGAAATTCCACAAATATCATAAAAGCCGTCGAAACAGCCAAATCGATGGGAATCAAGGTGGTAGGCATGACAGGTGAAACCGGCGGCATGATGGCTGACACGTGTGATGTGCTGTTGAACGTTCCAAGCAAATGCACTCCGCGCATTCAGGAGGCACATATTATGATTGGCCATATCATTTGCGAAATCATCGAAGCGACAATATTTCCGAGATGATGGACTGGAGAAACATAATTGACGACAGCTGGACCTTGTTCCTTGACCGTGACGGCGTGATAAACGTCCGTCTCATTGATGATTATGTGAAGAATATCAATGAGTTTGAGTTTCTTCCTGGCGTTTTGGATGCATTTGAAATATTTGGAAAATGCTTTAATAAAATTATCATTGTGACAAATCAACAGGGAGTCGGGAAAGGGCTGATGACCCTTGAAACAGTTGGTATTATTCATGATTTCATGAAAAAACAGATTGAGAATCAAAAGGGTAGGGTTGATGCCATTTATGTTTGTCCGCAGCTGAAGACTGAACCTGACAACTTCAGAAAGCCAAGCCCAAAGATGGCATTTATGGCAAAGAATGATTTTCCGGCAATAGATTTCAACAAATCAATAATGATAGGCGACTCAAATTCAGACATCGAATTTGGACATAACGCAGGTATGCACACAATATTAATAGGTGATGAAGTGAAAGAATCCGTCGCAGATGACCGGTTTGACTCGCTGATTCAATTCGCTAACACATTAAAGTAACACTTAAGATGTCAACGCTAATTCTTTCTGTATTTATAATTTACACGATATTGATATTGCTTATCGCGCATTTTTCTTCGCGTAAGTCAGACAACGACACATTCTTCACTGGCAACAGAAAATCCCCATGGTTTGTTGTCGCTTACGGCATGATTGGCGCGTCACTGTCAGGTGTCACTTTCATGTCGGTTCCAGGCAATGTCTATTCAGGCCAATTTACGTATTTTGGCATTGTGATTGGCTATATCATTGGTTACGCGGTGATTGCATTCCTGCTTCTGCCATTATATTACAAGCTTAACCTTACTTCAATATACACATACCTTGAGATGCGCTTCGGTAAGAAGTCGGAAAAGACAGGTGCAATGTTTTTTATAATTTCAAGACTTGTAGGCTCGGCACTCCGCATGTATTTGGTTGTCTTTGTATTATACGAATTTGTGTTCAGGGCATGGGGCATTCCGTTCTGGGTTCCTGCGTTGATATTCATAGTGTTTATTTTGATTTACACCTTTAATGGTGGCATTAAAACCGTTGTTTGGACCGACACCTTACAAACGACGTTTCTGCTGCTCGCAGCTGTTATCACTGTTGTTTGCATATTGAAAAGACTCGACATTTCAATCCCTGAACTGCTGGCAGCATCATCTGACAACGGACTCACCAAAATTTTTGAGACTGATCCCAATCACAATAAATTCTGGTTGAAACAGATCCTCAGCGGCGCCTTTATTACCATTGTCATGACAGGACTGGATCAGGACATGATGCAGAAGAGCTTGACGTGCAAGACGTTGCGCGATGCCCAGAAAAATGTGATGACATCGAGTTTGCTGTTCATTTTTGTCAATATTATATTTCTCTGCCTTGGTGCCGCACTTATTTATTATGCCCAGCAAACTGGCTATCAACTGCCTGTAAATGAAAGTGGAGTAGTGGTCAACGACAAGATTTTCCCTTCAATCGCGTTTTCATTCAGCAAATTCACAAGTGTGGTCTTTGTACTCGGCCTTGTGGCGGCTGGCTATTCATCCGCTGATGGCACACTGACGGCATTGACAACGACAACTTGCTATAATTTCCTTAATTTCAATAGCAGAAATGATTTGTCAGAATCGCAGAAAACGAAGGTCAGAAAGTATATTCACATCGGATTCGCAATGCTTTATTTATTGGTAATCATTGCTTTCCGTCCATTCCATAACCAGTCGTTGATAGACAAGGTATTTGAAATAGCCGGTTACACATACGGTCCGCTGTTAGGTTTGTTCTCTTTTGGACTTATCGTGAAAAACCGGATTCCGAACGACAAGTTCGTGCCTTATATCGCAATAATGTCACCAATCTTGAGTTATCTGCTGAACATCTATTCAAAGCAGTTGTTCAACGGATATCAATTCGGTTTTGAGATATTGATAGTCAACGGATTGCTTACGTTTATGGCATTGTTGGCAGTAAGCAAAAGACAAAAATGCCTCAATAACGATTAGCAGTTAGAATATAAAATCAGTAGAATAAAATGTATGAAAAGCAGAGTGACTTCAGTTGAAATCACTCTGTCTTTATTACGACCTGAATCTTAGAACGGGAGATCATCGCCATTATCAGAATTGGCGAAATATGCTTCGTTTACAGGCGGTAATGGTGCCTGACCGCCAAGGTTCTGCTGTGGTTGGGCCATAGGCTGTTGCACCGGCTGCTGTGGCTGTTGTGCCGACTGTGGCTGTCCAACAGGCTGTCCCTGATTCAGTTCAAATCTGATTGCACGAACGTCTGTGTACCATTTACCGTTGAACTCGCGTGATTCAATGCTAATTTGGATAGTGACAACCTGGCCGACAAAGAATCCGTTTGCCTCATTGACACGCTCATTCCAGCACATCACACAAATTTTTCTTGGGAAGTTTTCAATTGTCTCGATTATCAATTCCTGTTTTTTCCACGGACCGCGCGGGCTGTTGCCTTCGGTCAAAGTTCCTAACTGTACGACTTTTCCAATGAGTTCCATATACTTATATCTTTATTAATTTGATTTTTCGCTTTGTTTTTACCAAAAAAATCTCGGTGCAAATATAAATCAAAATTTTGATAATTGAACATTTTTTACATATTTTAACATTTGACCCAATCAGACCGTTGTTCATATTAAATATTGTAAACCTCTGTTTACAAACTAATGTTTATTTTCGGAAATAATATACATTATGTTAAATAATATATTTAAAAAAATACATCTGTTCTCTTTTCTTTGTATTGTTATGGCAAACAAAAAAGATGGCACAACACCTTTCAGGCTGTGCCATCATCGAAAAGAGTAAAATATTTATATGAAATTAATTAAGTTCAGCTGCTTTGTCAGCCATCTTCAGACGTACATAGCACATCTTAAGTGCTTGTTTGATTGCCGGTTCCGGACTGAGTTCGTATGCTTTTACGACGTAAGGAAGAGCCTTTTCATCGAAAGCTTTACCTTCTTCCATCATTTTCTTGTATTCGGCGACTTTATCAATTGGAAGATCATTAGCCTCATTATATTTGTCAGCAGCCTGGTCAATCAAAATACTGCCGGCATTGATGTATGCGTCAACGTAGTTTGCGTCAATTTTAATAACATTGTCGTAGCACACGAGTGCATTTTCAACGCTGAAAAGTTCTGATTCCTCATTTCCGTAGATAGTACCAAGAATAAAATAATATACAGGTTGTGTCGGATATTTCTCAGCCATTTCTAAAATCTGATTGATGATTTCAGATTCTCTGTGAAGTGTTAAATAAGTGTTAATCATATCATTAACAAGCTGTGCATCTTCAGGATATTTCCCTCTTGCAATGTTAATGAATTCAACTGATTTTTCACCATTTCCAGCTTCCCTGTAAGCGTTGATAAGGCCAGAATATATGTTTGCATCATCAATTCCGCTGCTTATAAGCTGTTCATAAACTTGAGCTGCTTCGTTGAATTTTCCTGTTTTTGTGTAGCATAATGCGAGGTTTTGCATTGCAGCATCGTCAACAAGACCGATTTTTTGCGAAGCGGATACAGCTTTCTGGAAATTCACGCAGGCATCTTCATAGTTGCCGTTGTTGAAGCTGTCAACGCCGAGCTGATAGAATCCGTTGCCGATGTTTCTAACGTATGAGGAAAGTTCCTGACTCATCTGCACATAATATTCAGGGTCAAGTTGCATGATTTTCTCCACAGCGTTGAGGACTTTTGCATTGGCTTCCATGTCTATGCTTGCAAATTCCGGATATGCACCGATATAGTAATAAACCACTGCGTAGTAATGCCATGTCTTGGCCTGATTCATCGTTGCCTCATGTATTGAAGCAGCATCGATAGCGTCTTTTGCTTTCTGCAGAGCCAATTTTGCATTAGCCATCTGTTTGTCAGCCTTCTCAATTTTGTTTTGTACCTTGAAGGCATCAGCCTGTTCAATGTATTGCTTTGCGGTCTTCTGGAAGTTGAAAGCATTCTGAACCTGAATGTTCTGTGCGAATGCGATTGAACTCATCAATGCAATCGCTAATGTTAAAACTAATCTTTTCATTTTTCTGATTTTTTTAATTATACAATTATTCTTCTGTTTTGTTCAACGGATTGTCATTATTTTCTTCACCTTCAACATTTTCGGTGATGTCAGCATTCTCATCTGTTTCTTCTTCATCATCTTCAAAATGTTCGGCTTTGACTTTAGTGACAGCCGCAATTTCATCGTTATCGCGAAGGTTGATAAGACGCACGCCTTGTGTCGCGCGGCCCATAACTCTCAGAGTGTCAACGGCAATTCTGATAAGAATACCCGACTTGTTTATAATCATGAGGTCATCACCATCGACGACGTCCTTGATAGCCACGAGTTGTCCAGTCTTGTCGGTGATGTTCATTGTCTTGACACCCTTGCCGCCTCTGTTGGTGATGCGGTATTCTTCAAGTTCCGAGCGTTTTCCGTAGCCTTTCTCTGAAACGACAAGCACGTTGGTCTGCGGGTCATCTATGCAGATCATGCCGACAACCTCATCATTGTCATCATCGTCAATTGAAATTGCACGGACGCCCGAAGCGGTTCTGCCCATCGGTCTGACTGTCGATTCAGGGAATCTGATAGCTCTACCCGACTTCAAGGCAATGAGTATCTCACTGTTGCCGCTTGTCATCTTTGCTTCGAGGAGTTCATCGCCCTCACGGATGCCGAGCGCGATAATACCTGTGGAGCGCGGTCTTGAGTAAGCCTCAAGTGTCGTCTTCTTGATGATACCTTTCTTGGTGATAAGTGTAAGGAAGTGATTCTCAACAAATTCCTGACTAATATCACTTAAGTTGATATAGGCTTTCACATTGTCATCCTTATCAATATTGATGAGGTTTTGAATCGCGCGGCCTTTGCTCGACTTAGTACCTTCAGGGATCTCGAACACCCTGAGCCAATAGCACCTGCCTTTCTCGGTGAAGAACAACATATAGTTGTGATTCGTCGCTACAAATATCTGTTCAATGAAGTCTTCATCGCGGGCATCGGAGCCTTTCGAGCCTTTACCTCCCCTACTCTGGCGGCGATATTCACTCAAGTTTGTCCTCTTAATATAATTAAGGTGTGATATTGTAACGACGACCGCATCGTCAGCGATGATGTCCTCAATCTTGAAATCGTCTGCTGTGCGTTCTATGGTCGTCTTTCTTTCATCACCATATTTTTCCTTCACGACAAGAAGCTCGTTCTTGATGATGTCGAACTGCATGACCGGATTTGCAAGGACTTCCTTCAGGTGATGAATTGTCTGGTGCAGTTGTTCGAGTTCGTCCATTATCTTCTTGATTTCGAGACCTGCAAGTTGTCCGAGACGGTATGCAACGATGGCGGATGCCTGTGGGTCATCGAACCCGAACTTGTCCATGATAGCTTGTTTTGCCTCTAACGAACCGCCCTTACAGGCGCGGATTGTGGCAATAATCTCATCAACTATGTCGATAGCGCGGGCAAGACCCTCGAGGATATGTGCGCGCTTCTCAGCTTCACGCAGGTCGTGTTGGGTGCGCCGGACAACGACTTCATGCCGATGCTCGACGTAATACTGAATCAACTGCTTGAGGTTCAACGTATAAGGACGGCCTTTGACGAGGCAGACGTTATTCACGCTGAAAGAGCTTTGGAGTCCGGTATATTGGAACAGTTTGTTCAGCACAACGCTTGATACGGCATCACGTTTCAAGTCATAGACAATACGCAGTCCGTTTCTGTCGGATTCATCGCGGATGTCTGCGATACCATCAATTTTCTTTTCATTGATAAGGTCGGCAGTACGTTTGATCATCTCAGCCTTATTTGTCTGGTAAGGCACTGACGTTGCGATGATTCTCTCATGTCCGCCATATTCCTCAATCGTTGTGTTTGCACGAAGCACGATACGTCCGCGGCCTGTCTCGAATGCTTCACGGACACCTTCGTAGCCATAAATGATGCCACCTGTCGGGAAGTCAGGAGCCTTGATATATTCCATTAACTCGCTGACTGTTATATCGTTATTGTCGATATATGCAATGATGCCGTCAATGACTTCACTGAGGTTGTGAGGCGGCATATTGGTTGCCATACCGACAGCGATACCGCTTGCACCGTTCACCAGAAGATTCGGGATAAGTGCCGGCAGCACAGTCGGCTCCTGCTCCGAGTCGTCGTAGTTGTTCATGAAATCAACTGTTTCTTTATCGAGGTCGGCAAGCATCTCCTCTGCGAGCTTGCGGAGACGAGCTTCAGTATAACGCATAGCTGCCGGCGGATCTGCGTCGATGGAGCCGAAGTTACCCTGACCGTCGATGAGAGGATAACGCATGCTCCAATCCTGAGCCAAACGTACCATTGCATCATAAACTGATGAGTCACCATGCGGGTGATACTTTCCTAAAACTTCGCCGACAACCTTAGCGGATTTCTTATACGGGCGGTTTGACAAGACACCCATCTCATTCATTCCGAATAGAATACGGCGGTGCACCGGCTTGAGACCGTCCCTGACATCAGGCAGGGCACGCGCAACGATGACCGACATCGAATAGTCGATATAGCTCGTTTTCATGTGATCTTCAATGCCAACAGGAACTATTCTTTCGCCTTCTAATTGTTCTTCCATTTATCTTTTCCTTTAATTTTTAAGATTTAAAATTAAGTTACAAAAGTACACATTTTTTTGATTTGTCACACATGGACCGCTATTTTTTTATTTAAATTAAAATGAGTTCAAATATCCCTCCAAAACAAAATTTGTTTGTATCTTTGCAACCCGAAAAAAATTGTAAAATGGATCAGAAATTTTCACCAAGAGTGCGCGATATAATGTTTCACAGCCATGAAGAAGCCGTGAAGATGGGGAACCCGTACATCGGTTTGGAGCACATTTTCCTTGGCATTATTGATGACAAAGACAGCAATGCAGTCCAGATTCTGAGAAACATGGACCTCGACATTGAAGTCTTCAGAAAAAAACTTGAGGCATCAATAAAATCAGCACCGATAATGTCGTCAAACAACGACAACATGCCGCTTACAAAACAGGCTGAACGTGCATTGAAGTTCACCTACCTCGTTGCAAAAGAGTTTAACAGCGACCAGGTAACATCTGAGCATCTCATGCTTGCCATTCTTCATGATGACAACAATATTATTTCACAAAGGCTTGAATACGAAGGTGTTACATTTGAAAAATACAAAAAAGAAATTAGTAAGATGACACCAGGAAGCATTGTTTCTAAGGATGAGGAGCCAATTGAGACACCCAAAAATATCTTTATGGATGATGAAGAAGACGATGATATAAAAGTCACGGACACACCTAAACCCAAAGGCAGTTCGAAGTCAAACACGCCTGTCTTGGACAGCTTCGGTCGTGACCTTACACGCGCTGCTGAGGAAGGCCGCCTTGACCCTGTCGTCGGACGTGACAGAGAGTTAGAACGTATCGCACAGATCCTGTGCCGCAGAAAGAAAAACAATCCAATATTAATAGGTGAACCAGGCGTTGGCAAGTCGGCAATCGCCGAAGGCCTTGCTATAAGAATCAATGAACATAAGGTTCCGAGGACTCTTTACAACAAGCGTCTTGTCATGCTCGACCTCGCGTCCGTCGTGGCAGGCACAAAGTATAGAGGGCAGTTTGAGGAACGTATGAAGTCAATACTCAATGAGTTAGAGAAAAATCCCGACATCATTCTGTTCATTGATGAGATTCATACAATCGTCGGCGCAGGTAACGCGAATGGTTCTCTCGATGCCTCAAACATGTTCAAGCCGGCACTGGCCCGTGGCGAACTGCAATGTATCGGCTCGACCACCCTCGACGAATACCGTCAGTACATTGAGAAAGACGGTGCGCTTGAACGCAGATTCCAGAAGATACTCGTGGAACCGACGACACCGGAAGAGACAATACAGATCTTAAACAACATCAAGAGCAAATATGAAGACCATCATCTTGTGAAATATGATGACGATGCTATCGTGGCTTGCGTGAAACTCACAAACCGTTATTTATCAGAGCGTTGTCTTCCCGATAAGGCTATTGACGCAATGGACGAGGCCGGAGCGAGAGTGCATATCAGCAACATCAAGGTGCCGGTTGAAATCAATGAGCTTGAAGCTGAACTCGAACAGATCCGTGAGGGCAAGAAAAAAGCTATCTCAGAACAGAAATTCGAGGAGGCCGGCATGTTGCGTGACCGCGAGAAAAAGGTTGTTGACAGACTTGAAAACGCCAAGAAAGAATGGGATGACGAACTGAAAAATCACAAGGAAACCGTTACAGAACAGAATGTTGCTGAAGTCGTGGCGATGATGACCGGTGTGCCGGTACAGCGCATTGCCCGCAATGAAGGCGACCGCCTCATGAACATGGAAAACGAACTCAAAGGCACTGTCATCGGACAGGATGAAGCCATTAAGAAAGTGGCCCGTGCCATTCGTCGCAACCGTGCCGGACTCAAAGACCCGAACAGGCCTATCGGCACATTCATGTTCCTCGGTCCTACAGGTGTCGGAAAGACATATCTTGCCAAGGTTCTCGCAAAGTATCTCTTTGATTCTGAAGATGCTTTGATAAGAATCGACATGAGTGAGTACATGGAGAAATTCGCTGTGTCGCGCCTCGTCGGTGCGCCTCCGGGATATGTCGGATATGAAGAAGGCGGACAGCTGACCGAAAAAGTACGTCGCAAGCCCTACTCTATCGTTCTTCTTGACGAAATAGAAAAGGCACATCCTGATGTGTTTCATCTTATGCTTCAGGTTCTTGACGATGGGCAACTCACTGATTCTCTTGGCCGTAAGGTCGATTTCAAAAACACGATTGTCATAATGACCTCAAATATCGGCTCTCGTCAGCTCAAGGATTTCGGACAGGGTGTCGGTTTCGGCACGCAGGCAGTCAAAGATGCGAAAGGCGTTCATGACCACAGCATCATCGAAAACGCCTTGCGCCGGCAGTTCGCACCTGAGTTCCTGAATCGTATTGACGACCTCGTGATTTTCGACTCTTTGAGCAAAGAAAGCATCAACAAGATTATCGACATCGAACTCAAAAACGTTTACGAGCGTGTCAGAGATATGGGTAACACATTGGTTCTCACTGACAAAGCACGTGATTATATCGTTGAGAAAGGCTGGGACGAACAATATGGTGCCAGACCGCTCAAACGCGCAATCCAGAAATATGTGGAGGATGTACTCGCAGAAGAAATCATCAAGACGAAGATGCTCAAAGGCGATAAGATAGTCATTGATTATGACAAGGAAAAAGATGATATGGTGACAGCCATCGAACATTTGGAATTGCCGGAATCCATTGTCAATGAAGATGTTAAACGACTTGAAGAACCTGAAGCATAATGAACTTATCAGAAAACATCAACAACAGGTTTTTCAGACTTATAGCGGAATGCAGCCGCGAGATGGGTTATCAGACTTACGTCATCGGCGGCTATGTCCGTGACATACTTCTCAAACGCGAATCGCATGATATTGATATAGTTACAGTCGGCAGCGGCATCGCATTGGCGAAGAAAGTTGCCTCGAAAATCAGCGGCAGGAAAGAAGTTAAGTTTTACGGACATTTCGGCACCGCAATGATTAACGTCGATGGCCATGAGATTGAGTTCGTAGGTGCACGGAAAGAGTCGTACAGCCCTGACAGCCGCAAACCGGTATGCGAAAACGGCTCACTTGAAGATGACCAAAACCGTCGTGACTTCACAATCAACGCATTGGCAATCAGCCTGAACGATGACACTTTCGGAGAACTTGTCGATCCATTCGACGGACTGCAAGACCTTGACAACAAGATAATCAGAACACCACTTGACCCTGACGTGACATATTCCGACGACCCGCTGAGAATGATGCGTGCGATACGTTTTGCGACACAGCTTCATTTCAGAATAGAAGACGAGTCGTTTGAGGCCATCAGGCGTAACGTTCAGAGAATCAAGATTATATCAATGGAACGCGTCACTGAGGAGATGAACAAGATGCTAATGTCAAACGTTCCGAGCATCGGATTCAAACTCCTTGACAAATCAGGACTGCTTCCTGTGATTTTCCCACAGATGGCAGCACTGAAAGGTGTCGAGCTGCAAGAAGGCAAAGGCCATAAGGATAATTTCTATCATACTTTGGAAGTACTTGACAATGTGGCAAATAGCGGCGGCGACCTCTGGCTGAGATGGGCTGCCGTTCTTCATGACATCGCCAAACCGCAGACAAAACGCTTCGAGAAGGAAATAGGCTGGACTTTCCACGGACACGAGGTGAAAGGCTCAAAGATGGTGCCGAAGATTTTCGCCAGCTTCCGCCTGCCGTTGAACGAAAAGATGAAGTTCGTGCAAAACCTCGTTTATCTGCACCTGCGTCCTATTGTGCTTGCACAAGACATCGTAACTGACTCAGCAGTAAGACGTTTGCTGTTTGATGCCGGTGATGATATTGACGCTTTGATGATTCTCTGCGATGCAGATATTACATCGAAAAACGAAGAGAAAAAAGCACGTTTCCATCATAACTTCCAGATTGTCAGACAGAAACTCAAAGAGATTGAAGCAAAAGACCACCTTCGCAACTGGCAGCCGCCAGTCAACGGTGAAGCAATCATGGAGACTTTCGGCATCCCTGAAGGCCGTGAGGTCGGTGTGATAAAGACAGCGATTCGTGAAGCCGTCCTTGACGGAATTATCGGTAACAATTTCGCCGAAGCATACGGTTTCATGAAGAAAAAAGGCACCGAACTCGGACTTCATGTCGTGAAAGAGATTTCAGAAACAGAAGTGAAAGTCAAAAACAACGGACCTGTTCCTGTAAAATAAACTGTTTTGAAGAAAAATAACCTCATAGTTATCGCAGGGCCGACAGCATCAGGCAAGACCGCCACCGCAATCAAGGTTGCGAAAGCCTTTGATACTGTGATAATTTCAGCCGACAGCCGTCAGTTCTACAAGGAACTTTCGATTGGAACAGCAGCACCAACTGAAGAAGAGCTTAACGAGGTCAAGCATTATTTTGTACATAACCTAAGTATAGAACAATCGTATGATGTTGCTGATTATGAACAAGATGTATTGTGTTTATTAAATGAATTATTTAAGCAGCACGACATAGTTGTGATGGCAGGCGGTTCCGGGCTTTTCATTGATGCAGTGTGCAACGGACTCGATTTGATTCCTGATATTTCTCCAGAAACGAGAAACAAAGTCAATGAGATTTACAAGAAAGGCGGGTTGTTTGCTTTGCAGACTGAAGTTGAAAAAGCCGATCCTGAATATTTCAAGATTGTTGACCAGCAGAATCCGCGCAGGTTGCAACGCGCCCTTGAGGTCTTTATGCAAACCGGTCAACCCTACTCCACTTTCCGCAAAAACAAACACACTGACCGCGATTTCAACATCATCAAGACCGCACTTCTATGGGACCGCGATGAACTGATAAAAAGAATCAACAGACGTGTTGACAGCATGATGAATCTCGGACTTCTTGACGAGGTGAAATCAGTTTATGGTAAAAGACATCTAAACAGCTTAAACACAGTCGGTTACAAAGAACTGTTTGAATATCTCGACGGCAAAACCACACTTGAGCAAGCAGTTGAACAAATCAAAATAAATACTCGCCAATACGCTAAAAGACAGATGACGTGGCTGAGGAAAAATAATGATTACCAATGGTTTAGCATTGATGAACACGATAAAATTCTTGATTATATAAAAGAAAAATCAGCGTAAAGAAAAATTGAGTATTTTTGCGCACTGAAACAACATTGACGCAGATGCGTCCGTGTGCTTGAACACCACGTTAAAAACAAGGACAATGAAAACAAAAAACAAAAGCGTGAGTGTGCCGTTTTTTCTGATAGGTACACTTTTCTGTATCAGTCTTTTGACTGCCAACTTATTGGAAACCAAAGTGATACAGGTTTGGAACATCACTTTTACGGGCGGTTTCCTCGTCTTCCCGATTTCATACATCCTGAACGACTGCATCTCGGAGGTTTACGGTTTCAAGAAAGCACGTCTGATAATCTGGACCGGTTTCCTGATGAATCTGATATTTGTTCTTTTCTGCAAAATTGCTGTGGCTTTGCCGTCGGCACCGTTTTGGGAAGGCGATGAGGCCTTCAGGTTTGTGTTCGATCTGGCACCAAGGATTTTGATTGCGAGTCTGTGTGCTTTCTTGATTGGTTCGTTTCTTAACGCATTTGTAATCAGCAAGATGAAGATCGCAAACAATGGCAGAAACTTCTCAGTTCGTGCAGTCCTGTCATCGCTTGCCGGTGAGTTCGCCGACTCGATAATCTTCTTCCCGATTGCTTTCGGCGGACTGATGCCGTTACGCGAATTGTTAAAAATAATGGCGATACAAATAATTGCCAAAACTCTTTATGAAGTGGTCATGCTGCCATTCACAAAACGTTTGGTGAAGCATCTTAAAAAAGTCGAAGATACTGACACGTTTGACAACGATATATCTTACAACATATTTAAAATCAAAGATTTATAACAAATATCTCAAGTCATCCTTCAATTTGTCAGCACCTTCAAATCTGACAGATTTCATGCCAACATTTATAGCACCGTCAACATTGGCCTGATTGTCGTCGATGAAAAGACACTCATCAGCATTAAGCTGGTATCTGTCGAGTAAAACTTTATAAATCAACGGATTGGGTTTTAGAACTTTTTCCACGCCAGAAACAACGATATTGTCAATCAACTCAAAGATACGGTATTCTTTCCGAACTGTTGGAAATGTTTCGGCCGACCAGTTTGTCAGTCCGTAAATTATAGGGAATCCATTCTCTTTCAATGATTTAATAAGGTCATACATTCCTGGAATCTCCTCGCCCATCGTTTTCATCCAGTCGGTATGATAAAGTCTGATAGCCTCTTCATAATCAGGGAATTGTGCTATTCTTTCTGTCACAGCCACAGAAAACGGCTTGCCACAGTCCATCTGCGCATTCCATTCACTGTTGCAGACGTTTTTGATAAACCAGTCGGATTTCGCCTGATCTTTGAAATAATCATCAAAAAGATAATGAGGATTCCAATCTGTAAGCACGCCCCCAAAGTCAAAAACAATGTTCTTAATCATATTTAATAGTCTAATTTATATCAAAAACCTCCCAATGGCCGCCTTTGTCAGGCCCTACCCGACGGATTATATTCCCGTCTTTCATTGCTTTGATTAAATTCATTGCATATCTCAATGATATTTGTAATTTTAGCGAAAAATCATTTGCACTTGCGCCAGGACTTTCCTTTATGATTGACAAAATATCCATAGACTTTTTAAATGCCTTGTTTAGCTTCTTGTCAATCTCGAAAAGGTGGTCAATCCCATAAATATCATCTTCATAATCTTTGGTTTTCAATGCATTTTTCAATGCAATTTTCAGTGCATTTTCAAACCTGTTTTGTTTTTTCTTATTCTCATTGATGACAAGTTTTCCATTTAAAATCATTGTTTTCAATGTCTTGAGAATACAATCAAGCATAAATTTTATGAATATCGTGCTTTCTCCGCGGTTGTCGGCAATGAGCAGCACCTTATAGTAATTCTGTTGGTTTTCCCTGATGATATTTTCAATCGGAATCCATGCGAAAATCGGCTTCCATTTTGCGAGAAGTGCCGTCTGCCAGAGCCGTCCCATGCGTCCGTTGCCGTCAAGGAACGGGTGTATGAACTCAAACTCATAATGGAACACGCAGCTTTTGACCAGCGGATGCACGTTGCTGTTTCTGACCCATGCGAACAGATTCGACATATTGGCTGGCACGATATGGCTTGGTGGTGCCATGTGAATGATATTTACACCATCAGTGACACCGACGCTCCTGTTACGATATTTGCCGCTGATTTCCACGAGGTCGCCCATCAGGACACCGTGCGCCCTTTTCAGGTCTTTCTCAAGATAAGGGTCCAAATCAGGAAGCAGGTCGTAAGCCTTGAACGCGTTCCTCACCTCTTTGATTTCCTTTTCGGAACCGATGACATGTTTCCCGTCGAGAATGTCGGTCACCTGTTCAATGGTAAGTGTGTTGTTTTCAATCGCCAATGAAGCTTGTATTGTCTTGATTCTGTTTTCCTTACGGAGAAGCGGATGCATTCCGTCAGGGTTGAGGATTTCAATTTCGGAAATAAGTTCCACAATTTCAACCACCTGATTCATAATTTCATCGGTGATTTTATACGGCGGAATGTTGTAATCAGCCTGTTCCTCCTGAAGGTCGTATCCAAACGACTCGACAGTTGTCCAATCGGGATATTGATGTGAATTTTTCATATTAAAAAGGTTTAAAAAACGTGGCAAAGATAATAAAAAATCAACAAATAGTTCCAGAGACTGTGAAAATTATTGCACAATGTGTCTTTAAAGTTACCATTTTTTATTTTAAAATTTTTGGTTGCTGTATTATATGAATTTTTCATATTTTTGCAATCAAAAAAGTTGAAAAAATGAAGGATATCATCTCAACAATTATCGCGGCAACATTGTTATTATGCAGTTGCAGTAGATGCGAAAAAACAAACGAAAAAACAATGAATACAACAATGGAAGACCTGCTGACGCGCCGCAGCGTGCGCAGCTACACCGACGAAATGCCTCCGATGGAGGTGATTGAAGAAATCTGTAAGGCCGGCACATACGCCCCGACAGGAATGAACAGGCAAGCCCCTATAATCATAGCGGTGACAAACCGTGAGGTGCGCGACAGACTGAGCAAACTCAATGCCGGCGTGTTCGGCAAAGACAACGACACGGATCCGTTCTACGGCGCTCCGGTGGTGCTGGTGGTGCTGTCCGACACCACAGCCGCGCTCACTTGGAAAGAAGACGGCTCGCTCGTGATGGGCAACCTCTTGAACGCGGCACACGCCAAAGGGCTTGGATCATGCTGGATACACCGCGCCAAAGAGGTGTTCGAGACCGAAGAAGGCAAAGCAATACTCCGCGACCTCGGCATCGACGACACGAAATACGTCGGAATCGGCAACTGCATCCTCGGCTACGTGAATGGCGACTATCCGGTGGCAAGACCGAGGAAAGATAATTATGTTTTCTGGATCAAATGATGCCAGCGGAAGATTGTCTGTAGTTAAGCCATTCCCCAGTCGAAGAGCTGTTTTTCGGCCTTGCTGTTGGCGTTGCGGATCATTTCGGGCGTGACGATTTTCTTCAGGCGCTTGTATTCGAGAGCGGCGAATGCTGTGTCATCAACGAGTCCGAAGATGCCAAGTGCATCGTTTATCAGGTCGCCTTTCTTGAAGATGTACAGAAGCACGCCTACTACGAGGATTTTGTCGGCCACCGGCACTTCCGGGCTTCTCATTATTTCAAGAAGCAGGAAGAATCCTTGCAAAGCCTTGCGTGTCACTGCCACACCGACTTTTTTTGCAGCGTATTTAAGCTTGTTGAGGAATGACTTGATTTTGTCATCGGGGATGCTTGTGTTCCCGAACGGGTTGTTGTCTTTTCCGAAAATGTTTTCTAACATAGTCTTGATGTTTTTAATTAGCGTGGAATGATTGCAAATATCGTGCCGGAATTTTGTAATGAATGCCGTGTCTTTCGAAAATCGACAATAATCAAAAAATCACATCTTCAAATTAAATATAACAAAACATTGTATTAAATGTCTTGATTTTCTCGATTCATTCGTTTTGAAAACCATTCTCGTTTTTTACAAAAATTGATTTAATGATTTGACAAAAATCATGCCTATTAAAAAATTTGCAAAATAACTATTTTTTAAAAATCAATCCGTCTTCAACTTTACATTGTTTTTGTGCCGCTCGCCGTCACGCGATGTCTTTTTCTCTATGTTTTTCCGGAACGCCTCGGTCAGGTCAACGCCCGTCTGGTTCGCCAAGCAAATCAAGGCCCAAAGCACGTCGGCCATCTCGTCACCGAGGTCGTGGTCTTTGTCAGAATCCTTGAACGACTGCTCTCCGTACGTCCGAGCAATGATACGCGCCACCTCTCCCACCTCCTCAGTGAGAACCGCCATATTTGTAAGCTCATTGAAATAGCGGACACCCACGGTTTTTATCCAGTTGTCCACTATTTCCTGAGCTTCTTTTATTGTCAAATTAACATTCTGAAGTTGCATTTTCGAGACGTTTCATCATTGCAAACATGAATATCGCGGAAACCACGCACAGGATAATCAGCACGCCCCAGATCATCACGAGCGAAAGCCCCGTGTTCCATATCGAGCTGATGACCGATGTGAGGTAATTGCCTATTGCCGTGGCACCGAACCATAAGCCCATCATGAGACCTTTGAGTTTCGGAGGCGCGACTTTTGAAACGAACGATATCCCCATCGGGCTGAGGAGAAGCTCGCCGAATGTGAGAACAAGGTACGTTGAAATCAACCAGTTCGGCGACACAAGAATGTTACTCACACCACCTGTAGCAGTGAGTTCTTTTGGAGAAGGAAGACCGAATGAAGCGGCTGCCATCACACAGTAACCGAGAGCTGCCACAAGCATACCCAACGCGATCTTTCGTGGTGCCGACGGCTCCTTGCCTTTCTTAGCCAACGCGCCGAAGAGCGCTATCGAGACCGGCGTCAGAGCAACAACGAAGAACGGGTTGAAATGCTGGAATATCTGCGGGAGAAGATTGACTGTATCTTCAACATTTGCCGCCTTGTACCAGACACCCGCCACACACAATGCGAGAATCAATGCGGAAATAAGCTTTCCTTTTTTATTTTCACTCTGGAAAAGTCCGAACAAAGCGTAAACGCCGACTGCGATGATTGCGAGCGTGAAGACATCGAAACCGATTCTGGTCCAGCCAGTTGCGGTTGACGCAGTGTAGTCACGGGCGAAATATGTCAACGTCAGACCGGCTTGCTGGAATGCCATCCAGAAGAATATGACGACAGCGAAAACGAGGCAGAGTGCCACTACACGTTCTTTGGTCTGTTTCGGTGTGAGTTCAACGACATTCTCTTCTGCCGTGGCTTTGGCATCTTTGCGGACATCAACATGCTTGAACAAACGACGGAAGCCGAAATAGATTCCTATCGACAGGATCAATGACAGACATGCCACACCAAATCCGTAGCTGTAAGCATTTGATAATGAGTCGATGTAGCCGTTACAGAAGGCTGTCATATCACCAGCAAAACTGCTTTGGCTTGCTGCAAGTGCCTCAAGACGTGTCATACCGTCAGTGGTGATCGTTCCGTCAAGGAACTGGTGAGCCAACGACGGAATGTTGGCATCGTAGGTGAAACCGCTTTTGGCGAGGAAGGAATTTGTGACAGCGGTGGCGGTTGTCGGCGCGAACATCGAGCCGATGTTGATTGCCATGTAGAACAGGCTGAAGCCGCCGTCGCGCTTGTCTGCGTACTTCGGTTCATCGTACAGGTTTCCGACCATGACCTGAAGGTTGCCTTTGAAAAGTCCCGTGCCGACGGCGATGCAGACCAATGCAATAATCATCATTGTCAACGCGACACCACCGCTGGCATCTTTCTGTAAAAGCAGGAGCAGGTAGCCGAGGAACATCACGATGATGCCGGTGACGACAGTCTTGCCGTAGCCCCAGAACTTGTCGGCAATGAAGCCGCCGACGATTGGCATGAAATAAACGGCAGCGAGAAAACCGCCGTACAGTTGTCCGGCAGTCTCAGCAGCCAGACCGAATTTCGCCTGCAAGAATAATACGAAAATCGCAAGCATCGTGTAGTAGCCGAAGCGTTCGCCTGTGTTCGCTAACGCCAAGGCATACAATCCCTTAGGGTGTCCTTTAAACATATTTTTTAATTTTAAATTTTAATCCTATTCAACTCGAACTTCATCAATCATTATCCATGCTTTCTCGCCAGCACTCGCGTGCTTTTCAGGGAGAACGCCATAATTCTCGACTTTCACATTTATAAACTTCACCTCGTATGCATCGACTTTCGCCCTGGCCTCAGCACGGAGACCATTCTCACCGGAAAACATCGGGAACTCCGCACGGACCGGCTCCGAAAAACTGACGCCGTCTGTTGAAGTCGAAATCCAAATCGCTTTTGGTGACAGAACCCATGCATCAGGATGGATGGCATAACCGACAAACACCCTATATATATCAATGGGTTTTGAAAGCTCAATCGTGGCATCCATGTCATCGCCGGAGAAACCGATCCAGTTCTCACCCCAGTTCCCGATTGTGCCTGTCTTGTTGTCCATCAACGCCGTTTCTTTGTTAGCCGAATAATTTCTATGCGGTTCAGTTTTGTAAACAGTATTGGTAATCAAAATTCTCTTGAAGTTCTTTTCCATTGTAAATGAAGGAATTGCGTTTTTCTTGAACGCCTTCGCCTTCACTAACGTCGTCTCATTTATTGTGAATGGTTCTTTATAAAGTTTTGATTTCTCGGTAGGCTCGCTGCCGTCAAGAGTGTAATAGATTTTCGCATCAGGCTCGGCAACAGAAATCGTCACCTTCATCTGTTTGTTAAACTCTTCAAATTCAGGCGTGATTACTGGCGTTCCAACATGTTTTTTCATTGAAAAAACGTTTTGTTCGTAGAGTTTGTCAATATCTTCGTTCGCCGAATCAAAAGGTCTCAATCTGAAAGTGTATTCATAAACTCCGTTTTTAATCAGATATTTATCAAGCGCATCAGGGCCGCAAGTTGCCGTTCCGAGCGGTGCCTGTTTGTAATCGACATTGACCGTCCACGAGTCGTTCTTCTCTATCTGATTGATTCTCTCAGCTTTAGTCAGCGCCTTATCGGAATATTGATAAATGCTGAAATTGATATTTTCCTCTCCGCTGACAAAAAGTCCATGTCCGTTCTTATCTGTCACGGCAAACCAACGGACATCAGAGCGGTTACCGCTTTCCTGCGGTTCTTCGTGCATCTCAAAGAAATCACCGGCGTTTTTCTCGTAAATTCCCAAACGGCCGGAAGCATTTCTGTCAGGGTAATTTTCAGTGTCCTTACCGAAATATTTCACCTTGTCGAATGACAATGGCATCTGGAACTGTGTACCGATTTTCGGGAAAGTCACGACCTTATCGGTCGGCTGCACGTTCATCGTGACAACGACATTGCCAAAACCGTCAATCTGATATAACTGTTTGGTTTTCAATACAAGTTCTCCTTTCTTATCAAAAAATTCGAGTTCTGCAATGATGTATGCATGACCGTCATCAATCCTGTCAGAATGTATTGTCTTGCTCTTTCCTATCGTCAGATCGTCAAGTCCGGCGAGTTCCCAGCGGCGGCGGCCGTTCCTGTCAACGTCGTCGTTCAGCGTCGGCGCACGCCAGAAATTCGGGGTGATCTCGCTCGCCAGAAGCTCTTCACCTTTGTAAATGAAAGACTTAGGAAGTCCGTTTTCGCAGTCAAACGAAAAAGTGAAATCGTCGTTTCCAAATTCAAATTTCCAACTTTCACCTTTACTCTTTTTAACAATGAAGTTCAATTTCGGAGTATTTTTGTCATATTTCGCGTCAACATATTCATTTTCAGCATATTCATTTGGAATTTCAAATTGTCCGTATGCAATTTCATATCCTTCTGTCAGCATTCCGTTTCCTTTTTTTGTTTTGAATGAAAAATCAACAAGAAACTCGTCATTTGGATTGAAACTGACATTTCGGAAGACTTTGTTATTAATCGTAAATTGCACAGATTCAGCAGGTTTGCAATTCAAATCAAGTTTCTCAAAAAGAATATCACCTTTGTTTGAATGAATGCGATACGAGCAGTCAAGTTCATTCAGGTTTGTGAAATTGAAATTGTTTACAATTTTGAAAATGCCTTTCTGAATGTCAACAGGAATAACATCGATGTTTTGGTAGCATTTTTTCACTTCCGCAATATGGTTATGCGGTATTCTATCGCTGGTAATCAAGCCGTTAACGCAGAAGCTGTCATCATTGCCGATGCCTTCGAGCGAACCGAGGTCACCGCCGGCAGCGTACCATTTCACATTTTTATCCTTGTCATATTGAATGATTGTCTGGTCAACGAAATCCCAGATGCAGCCGCCCTGAAGCCGAGGATATTTCTTAAAGACATCCATATAATCTGAAAGGCTACCCAGACTGTTGCCCATCGCATGGCAGTATTCAACCAAGACAAACGGACGGTTAAGCGAGTCAAGCTGTTCATTTACAAAACGTTCCAAGTAATCGACACTTGAATACATAATTCCGATAAAATCGGTGTTGTAATCATAAAGCGCACGTTCGCAGATCACGGGGCGGGTGTCACGCTGTTTCATCCAGTCGTAGCAGGCCTTCGTGCAGACTCCGTTGCCGCATTCGTTTCCCGTTGACCACACTATGACAGAAGGATGGTTCTTGTCACGCTCAAGCATATTACGGCACCGATACAGAAACGCCTCCTCCCACTCGTCTTTCTTAGCGAGGCTGTTGTCGCCGTATCCTTGCGCATGTGATTCATTATTAGCCTCATCGATGACGTAAATCCCGTATCTGTCACACAATTCGTACCAATAGACATCGTCGGGATAATGACATGTGCGAACCGTGTTTATGTTGTTCTCAAGCATGATTTTCACGTCCTGCTCCATAGTCTTGCGGTCAACGCATTGACCGGTGAAGCCGCTGTGTTCGTGTCGGTTTACGCCTTTCACCATTATCGCTTTGCCGTTTATTTTAAGCTGACCATCAACGACTTCAGCCGTACGGAAACCGATTTTCGAGCCGACAGTTTCAATCACATTTCCATCTTTATCCTTGATTCGGATTGTCATGTTATAAAGATTCGGTTTCTCCGCCGACCAAGCTTCAATTCCGTCCAAAACCACGTTTCCGATTTTTAGCGAGTATGATGTAGAATTTTTTACTTTTTTCAATTCTCTACGAGTCAAATTATTGACAAACAATCTGTTAAATTTTGAGTTGTTGTTTACGTCATTTTTCAGTTCGACCTCAACAGAAAATTTAGAAGGGATATTTTGGGGATTGAAATTCAGTTCGACGCTCATTCCGAACGTGCCTTTTTCATAATTCTTGTCAAGGCCGGCATTCACAAAGAAATCCGAGACATTAAGCTGCGGTTTCGAATAGATGAAAACGTCGCGCGTGATGCCGCTCATGCGCCAGTAATCCTGGTCTTCGAGATACGAGCCGTCGCAGAAACGGTACGCCTCAACAGCAAGCCGGTTTGAACCCGACATATTAATATAAGGTGTGATGTCAAATTCCGCCGGAGTCTTCGAGTCCTCGGAATAACCGACGAAATTCCCGTTGATCCACAGATAAAACGCTGATTTCAATGCCCCGAAGTTGATATAGACATTACGCCCATCCCACGCTGAAGGAATCTGAAAATCAAGCACATAACAACCTACAGGATTATATTTTTCGGGTGCATACGGCGGATTTGCGGGAAATTCGTTTGAGACGTTTGTATAAACGGGAACGCCGTAACCATTTAATTCCCAATTGCCAGGAACAGGGATCTCAGCCCAATCCGTAACATCATAACCTTGTTTATAGAAACCATCGGGTTTTGAAGCCGGCGTCTCAACCCAGTTGAACTTCCAATTCCCATTGAGACATTTGTAATATGATGACTTTTGATACTCAAGGTTTTCAATTCCGCTCTCATCGGAATATGGTATTACATTTACGCGCGGCGCGAGCTTGTTCACTTGGCACACGGAAACATCATTCCACCACTCGCCTATTTCTTGACCTGATACTTTAACATTTATCAGTAAAACTATAATACTCAATAAAATAGAAAATCTAAATTTCATATTTAAAACGACTTTGATGAATATTTTATATTTTTGCGAAAATAGTGTTTTTTCCAAAATAAACGCACATTAAATCACATTTTATTTTTTTGACAACATATTATTTTTTGAAATAATTTACGTATTTTTGCGCATTGAATATTCAAAATTAATATGAAAAAATTAGTCATTTGCCTGATTGCGTCAGTATTCACCGGATTGTTTCTCTCATCATGCGAAAAGCAGTGTGTTTGTTATAATTACACAACAAATTCATCAGCAGTAATGTACAATTCATACTCCAAAAGCGACTGCAAGGAGTGGGACAAATATTACAAGACCGACACACATATCAACCCACAAGGTCACAATATAGAATGTCTGTATGAAAAGAAATAGTCATGAAAGATAAGCTGTTGAATATCAGGAAGAAGCATCCATTGTCAGTTGTTTTGCTGACGGCTTTGTTTTTCAAAGTCATAGCCATGGTATTTTCAAAAGGCTATGGATTTGAAAACGAGTATTTTTTCTATGTTGAGACACCAAATGCCTGGCTTGACAACATCGACTACAACGGATACACCATGCCTCAAGGCATCAGTCTGCTTTACTTAACGATAAATTACCTCATTTTTGGTTTTTTCAAGTTGTTCGGGATCCACAACCCACAGTGGCTGATGTTTTTCAGCAGACTCATACATGGAGTTTTCTCATTGACAGTCATTACTTTAGGATACAGAATCACAAAAATACTTTCAAACCGGAAATTCGCGCTTGATGTCGCATGGATCCTCGGACTGCTTTGGTTCGTTCCATACGTCAGCGTCCACACAATCGCACCGGCTGTCTCCATCCCGTTCATTCTGTACGGCACATTGCTCGTTGTAAAACAGGAGAAGCTGCGCAACGAATTAAAAAGCAATAACTTACACCGCACATCATTCATTATCGCCGGTGTATTCTTTGCGCTTGGATTTTCAATATGGTACTACAGCATATTGTTGTATTTGGCGATAATAATTGTTCTTTCTGCAAAGAAAAACATCAAGGGCAGCACGATGACATTAATCGGATTTCTGATTACGGTAGGAGTTACACAGACGATTCCCGACCTCATCGTTTGGGGACGTCCACTGGTTGAACTGCGTGCATTCATCTCCAACATCGGTGACACGAGACTCAGCATCCCGATGAGTTTTTATGTCATTGCCATCGTTACAATATTGATTATCACAAGTTTCTTGACATACAAAAAAAACAGCAGCACATATTCAAAACGTCACAAATTACAAAAATACATCTGTGCCTTTTGCATTTTCATAAACACTATTCTTCTGATTACCACGACGTTGATGTATTCAAACAAGCCTGAAGTGAAAGCCATGACATACATTTCGAAAGACAATAATGTCAGGTCATTTATCATTCAAGCGAATCATTCCGGCGAGGCAAAACGGCCTCCAATCTTTTATGAAAAGAATTGGTCAGACTATATCATTGTAAATCAAGAGAATACCGAAGAAATACCATCATTGAACAATAATGCGGATTACATTGTTTTCCGTGGAAACAGCAACTTGAACGGAAGAGTTGATGCCATGAAAAAATATTATCCGAATTTAAAACACGAAGTCACGTACAAGCCTTATTTTGCAGATATTATGTACAAATGGCTTAACAGTTCGGAAGAAGACGGTTGCGTGACGATATATAAAGTGAGCCATGAATAAAACGGAAGCCAGAAAAAGGATTGCCGAGTTAAGCGAAATCATTGACAATCATAACTATAATTATTATATTCTGTCACAGCCGACCATCAGCGACTATGATTTCGACATGCTGATGAACGAACTCATAAAGTTAGAGAAAGAGTTCCCCAGCCTTGCATTGCCGACCTCACCGACAAAACGTGTCGGAGGCGACATTACGAGCGAGTTTCCGACCGTAAAGCACAGATACCCAATGCTTTCGCTCGCCAATTCATATAACAGAGACGAGATCATAGACTTCATCAACAGAACAAAAAAGCAGCTTGACGATAGAAACAGCCAGGTGGAGTTTGTCTGTGAGTTGAAATTTGACGGCGTGTCGATAAGTCTGACATACGAGCACGGCGTACTGATTCGGGCTGTCACGCGTGGTGACGGTGCACAAGGTGAGGTTGTCACCAATAACATCAAGACAATCAGGACGATACCACTGAAGCTCAAAGGTGATTACCCCGATTTCTTCGAGATGCGGGGTGAGGTCATCATGCCGCACGACAGTTTCAAACGCATCAACGCCGAACGCGATGACCTCGGGCTTCCGATGTTCGCCAACTGCCGGAACGCGGCATCTGGTTCGCTGAAACTCTATGATTCCAAGGAGACTGCAAACCGCCACCTTGACAACTTCTGCTATTACATGATGATGGATGAGATGCCGTATTCATCTCATTATGAAAGCCTTATGGCTTCAAAGAAATGGGGTTTCAACATCTCCGACCACATAAAAGTCTGCAAAACCATTGGCGAGATAGAGGAATTCATCAACTACTGGGATGTGAAAAGGAATGAACTGCCTTTCGACATCGACGGCATCGTCATTAAAGTGAACAGTTTCGCACAACGTGACGAACTCGGTCTGACATCGAAGTCGCCGCGCTGGGCAATAGCATATAAGTTCAAAGCAGAAGAAGTCAAGACAAAACTGTTAAGCGTTGACTTTCAGGTTGGAAGACACGGTACGATAACGCCGGTGGCAAACCTTGAGCCTGTGCAGCTTGGCGGAACGACAGTGAAACGCGCCACATTGAATAACGCCGACTTCATCAAACAGCTTGATTTACACAACGATGACACTGTTATCGTTGTCAAAGGCGGCGAGATAATACCGAAAATCATAGGCGTTGACACGAGCCTGAGAAAAGCTGGCAGCGACGAGATACAGTTTATAAGAAGATGTCCGCAATGCGGCACGGAACTCGTTAAGAATGAAGGAGAAGCGGCCTATTACTGCCCCAACAGCCTCGGCTGTCCGCCGCAGATAAAAGGCAGAATAGAGCATTTCATCGGCAGAAAAGCCATGAACATCGAAAGCCTCGGTGAAGGAAAAGTTGAGGTCATCTTTGACAATCACCTTATAAATAACTACGCTGACCTCTATGACCTGACATTCGAAAAACTTTACGGACTTGAGAAAGTCGTGGTGGAAGAGAATGAATACGACATCCTCAATGAATCGGTCTCAATAAAAATCAGTTTCAGGGAGAAGACTGTCAACAATATCTTGAATTCGCTGGTAAAATCGAGGGAAGTGCCTTTCGCCAAGGTGCTTTTTGCATTGGGAATCAAAGAGGTGGGCGAAGTGACGGCAAAGATTATCGCCAACACGATGGGCGACATTGACACGATCATGAAGGCTTCCGTTGAGGAATTACAACAGATAAACACCGTGGGTGAAACAACAGCCCGTAACATAAGAGAATTTTTTGATGACGAACGCAACATCGACATAATCAACAGATTAAGGAAGTTCGGACTTCAATTCAAGCAAGAAAAGAAAGCCACAACCGAGAATCAGGTTCTGAGCGGGAAGACGATAGTCGTCAGCGGCGTTTTCGCGAATTTCTCGAGAGACGGCATCAAACAAGTCATTGAAGACCTTGGAGGCAAGAACGTTGCATCAATTTCCGCGAAGACCGACTTCGTTGTCGCCGGTGACAAGATGGGGCCTGAGAAACGGAAAAAAGCCGAGACACTCGGAATCAGGATCTTGAATGAGACGGAATTCATGGAGATGATTGGCATGACAGCGACACCGGAAATGACAACAGGAACATTATTTTAACACATTTAAAAATATTAAGTTATTATGAAAAAAATTATCACATTGATTATCTGCCTGTTCGTGACAGGCATTTGCTTCGCACAGCACTCAAAGACGTATGATTTCACTGAAAAAGACGGACAGACTCTTCGTCTTGACGTTTATTTTCCAGATGACGGCATGGCGCAACATCCCTGCATACTGTTTTATTTCGGTGGCGGGTTCATCACCGGAGCGCGAAACGACTCTACTGTCGTAAAATTCTGTAAGACAATGGCTTACGAACACGGTTTTGTCGCCGTCGCCGCCGATTACAGGCTTGGTCTTTTAGGCGCAAAACACATCGGCATTTTCAACAAAAAACCTGTGAAAGATGCTATTTACATGGCCGCAGAAGATGCCATCTCAGCCATCGACTTCATCATCAGACATTCCAAAGAACTGAAAATCAACACAGAGAAAATAATAATCAGCGGTTCAAGCGCGGGAGCCATCACAGCATTGCAGACCGATTATTTCATCTGCAACGGCAAAGGCAATTCGGAGATTCTGCCAGACGACTTCCATCTTGCCGGGGTGATTCCTTTCGCCGGCGCAGTCTATTCCGTCAACGGAAAGGTGAAATACAAAAAACACTCCCCCGCCCCGACGATGTTCTTCCACGGCATGAAAGACAACCTCGTCCCGTACAAACAGATAAAGTTCTTAAATGTCGGATTCTTCGGCTCCGACAGACTCGTCAGGCAGTTTGAGAAATACGACTATCCGTATTTCATCAGGAGATACGAGAACTATGCACATGCCGTGGCCGGTTTTTACAACAAAAATATCGAAGAAATACTCTGGTTTTATGATAATTACATCAGGCAAGACAAAGACTTGCAGATCGATGAGAAAGTGAATTACATAAAGAATGCACCGGAAGTGAAGTCAGACATTTCGAAAAAGAATGACATTTACGATTGAAATTGAAACGAAAATAACTAAAACAAAATGTTAAAAAAACTCAGAATTACATTAGCCGTTATCTTCTTTTTACCGATAACGCTGCTATTTCTTGATTTCACCGGCGCCTTGCACGCCTGGTTCGGCTGGATGGCGAGACTTCAGTTCCTTCCGGCACTTCTCGCCTCCAACTTTATTGTTGTCGCGGCGATTGTCGCGATAACAATAATATTCGGAAGGGTTTACTGCTCAATCATTTGCCCGCTCGGAGTCTATCAGGACTGCACCTCATGGATTGGCGAGAAAATACGCAAAAACCATTTCCGTTACAGAAAAAACCGCAAATGGTTAAGGTATTCAATAGCAGTAGTTTTCGCCGTCTTGCTTTTCCTCGGACTGAACTGGATTGCCATCCTGATTGCGCCTTACAGCATTTACGGAAGAATCGCATCAAACATCTTCGCACCTGTCTATCAGTCAATTAACAATATTTTTGCTTATTTCGCGGAAAGATGGGACAGCTACGCGTTTTATCATGTTGATGTTTACATTAAGAGCATGCCGATTTTCATCATCTCGCTGGTTTATTTCGTCGGCATCACCCTTTCGGGAATGTTTTCCGGACGCGTCTACTGTAATAACGTCTGTCCCGTCGGGACGGTTCTGGGTGTTTTTTCAAAATATTCACTATTAAAACCACATATCAATACTGAAAAATGCAAGTCATGCGGACTTTGCGAGATGAATTGCAGATGCAGCGCAATTGATTCAAAATCAAAGACAATAGATTATTCCAAATGCGTGACGTGCTTCAACTGCATCGGGAAATGCAACCGCGGCGCGATAAGCTACGGAAGAGTTAAGAGTGAAGTTTTGAGAGTGGAGAGTGAAGTTAAAGGTGCCGATTCGCCGGAAAAAAATTCGGCGACATCGAGGAAAATGTTTCTCGCCACGATAGCCGGACTCGCTACTATTTCCGCAGTCAAAGCGCAGGAGAAAGTGGTTGACGGCGGACTTGCAATCATTGAAGACAAAAAAGCACCTAAGCGCAACACGCCTCTAAAACCCGCTGGTTCTCAAAGTCTTAAGAATTTCACGGCTAACTGTACGGGTTGCCAGCTGTGTGTCCAGTCGTGCGAAAATCACGTGCTGAAGCCGTCAACAAAACTCGAAAACCTCATGCAGCCGGAGATGTCGTACGAACGCGGCTACTGCCGTCCCGAATGCACCGCCTGCTCGGAAGTCTGCCCCGCCGGAGCCATAAGAAAAGTGTCGAGAGAAGAAAAATCATCAATACAGATCGGACACGCCGTTTTCATCGCAAAGAATTGCGTTTCTTTCAATGGTGATGCCGAGTGCGGCAACTGCGCAAGACATTGTCCTTCAGGCGCAATCACCATGATGCACAGCGACGCCGACGACGAATCGTCGCCGATGGTCCCGATAGTGAACCAGGAACGCTGCATCGGCTGCGGAGCCTGCGAACACGTCTGCCCTGCCCGGCCGTTCAGCGCGATTTTCGTTGAAGGCAACGAAGTTCACAGAATGATTTGACAGGTGTTTAGGTGTTTAGGTATTTAGGTTATTAGGTATTTAGGTTTTAAAGTTAGAGAAATATGAAACAAAATATAACGAGAAAGGATTTCCTCAAGGCAATGGGAGCAACGGCGGCTGTCACGACAATAGCGTTATCAGGCTGCAAATCAAAGACTTCGGAACAAGTGACAACATATTCTGAAGGTGAGATACCGAAGGACAAGATGACATACCGCACGAACCGCAACAGTGGTGACCGCGTCTCCATCCTCGGCTACGGCTGCATGAGGCTTCCTCATAAAGACAATGTCATCGATCAGGAAATGGTCAACAAACTGACCGACTTCGCGATGGAACACGGCGTGAACTACTACGACACCGCACCGGTCTATTGCAAAGGAAAATCGGAGGAAGCAATGGGCATCGCGTTGAGCCGTTACCCGCGCGACAAGTATTTCATCGCCACGAAGCTGTCGAACTTCGCGGAAAGCACCTGGAGCCGTGAGGCATCGATGCAGATTTACAAAAACTCATTTGAAAACTTGAAAACAGACTACATCGACTATTACCTGCTACATTCTGTGGGCAACGGAAGCCGTAACCGCAGCGGTTGGGAGACGTTCAACCTGCGTTACATCGAAAACGGAATGCTCGACTTCCTGATGGAGGAACGCAAGGCCGGACGCATCCGCAACCTCGGGTTCTCGTTCCACGGCGACCAGCGCGTCATCGAGTATCTGCTTGACAATCAGGAGAAATACCATTGGGACTTCGTGCAGATTCAGATGAATTACGTCGATTGGAAACACGCCCATACTGTTGATGCCGACAATATCAACGCCGATTATCTATACCAGCGTCTCACCAGCCTCAACATCCCTGTCGTCATAATGGAGCCGTTGCTCGGCGGGCGTCTCTCCGACTTGCCAGACGTTCTCGCCAACTCGTTGAGGCAGAGGACACCGGAACGCAGCGTGGCGTCGTGGGCGTTCCGTTTCGCCGGCACATTCCCGAACATCCTCACCGTCCTGAGCGGAATGACATACATGGAGCATCTTCAGGACAACCTGAAGACCTACTGTCCGATGCAGCCATGTTCCGACAAGGAAATCGAAATGCTTATGAACATCGCCGACATGTACCTGAAATATCCAATCATCCCGTGTACAAGCTGCCAATACTGTATGCCCTGCCCTTACGGCATCGACATCCCGACGAATTTCAGTTTCTATAACAAATGTGTGAACGAAGGCACGATTGTTGAAGACAAGCAGTCGGCTGAATACAGAAAGTCACGCCGTCGTTTCCTGATAGAATACAACCGTCAGCTCGAAGCCGACCGGCAGACGGAACACTGTATCGGTTGCCGTCAGTGCATGTCGCATTGTCCGCAGCACATCGACATTCCGGCAAGGCTAAGCGACATCAACGCCATTGTGGAGAGGATGAGAAGAGAATAATTTTAATTAGAAGTCCACAATTTTCAAACAAAAACCATTGACCTTTGCAAGGTCATAAAAACAGAAGATGAGCACCGCAACGGCGACATATCGAA